>CAZNMP010000118.1:0-7890 GCA_964573875.1 uncultured Planctomycetaceae bacterium
CAAGCCTTCTCGGCTGTCGTTGCCGCATGGCGTTAGATCCTTATAAAGTCTCGCCTTCTTGCCGTAAGCGTTCAACAATCGCTTAAACGCATCACGGAAACCGGAAACGTGCTTGCCGCCTTCCGTCGTGCAGATATTGTTCACGTAAGAATGCACGTTCTCGGTGAATTCGCTGGAATACTGCATCGCAATTTCCAGACCGATGCCGTCGTATTCGCCGGTAATATAGATAATATCCTCATGGGCCGGCTCACTCGCACGGTTCAAGTGCTCGACGAATTCCAGAATACCCCGCTCATAATGGAACGTCTCGCCATCGCCCGTGCGCTGGTCGCGGAAAATGATTTTTACGCCGCGATTCAAGAATGCCAACTCTTGGAGACGGCGGTAGAGAATGTTGTATTGAAAATTCGTAACTGGGAAAATCTGTGGGTCGGGCTTGAACGTGGTTTTCGTCCCAACGCGGTCGGAACGCCCGATACGCCGCACATCGCCCGTGGGCACGCCTCGCTCGTACTCTTGTTGGAAAACGTGGCCCTGACGCCGCACTTCCACTTCGCACCACTCCGAAAGGAAGTTGACCACGGTCACGCCGACGCCGTGCAAACCGCCGGATGTCTGATAGGCTCCCTTCTGGAACTTGCCGCCGAACTTTAGTACGGTCATCACACCTTGCAACGTCGAGAAACCGAGGTCGGGATGCTGCTCGACGGGAATGCCGCGGCCGTTGTCTTCGACCGTGATCGATCCGTCATTATTGATCGTGACCGAAATTTCCGAGGCGTAGCCCGCCATCGTCTCGTCGATCGAGTTGTCGACGACTTCATAAACCAAGTGGTGCAAACCGCGCGACGTCGTGTCGGCGATATACATGCTCGGTCGCTCACGCACGTGCTCGAGGTCGCTGAGGTGTTGCAGGTCCGAGGCATTGTAGTCGGCGTCGCCCTTCGACGCCTCAAGGTGATAAACGTCCAGGTCGGGCGACGGTTTCTGTTCTTGCGGATCAGTAGACATAGGATTTCTATTCTCTAGGATTCAATGTTTCCCACGCGGAATCGTAAATTTTCGATCCCTTGGTCGGGCAGAAGCCCCGTAAGGCTTTTTAAAATCTCACTCTTTTGAAAACTCAACTCTTGCATCACGATGGAATTGGCCACCACCACTTCCAACACGCCGCGACGCAACTGGCCCGGTCGCGAATACTTCGCCGCCAAGGGCCCCGCCGCCTCGCGCCAGGCCTCGTCATAGGCCGCGGCACTCTGCACCCGGGCATACCCGCGCCGCGCCATCAATTCCGATAGCACATTGCCGATTGCTTGCGGTCCTCGTGCCATTTTTTCGATTCCTTTCGCAGGGTGCTCATAAGCACCACTTCCTTGGATTACTCCCGCGCCAACGGCATGATCACATACGCATAGCCGTCTTCCGTGGTGCATAATGCAGCGCTATCGGCATCGCGCAGCTCGATCGAAAACGTCTGCTCCGCATTCAGCACCTTCAGGAAATCGCTCATAAAGCGCGGGTCCAACGTAATCCCGATATCAGCCCCATCATACGCAACCGGCAACTCGATGTGCGACTCGCCCAACTCGGCGCCATGACCGGCCAGTAAAACCTTGCCGCCGCCAAATGTAAAGATAACGCCGCGGCGCTCCTCGCTCGTGACGATCATCGCTTGACGCACCGCCGCATGGAACGGCCCGACCGTCAAGTCGATCTTCGCCATCCCCTCGCGCCGCGGGAAAACGTCGCGCCATTTGGGATAACGCCCTTCGACCAGCCGTGAATAAATCGTCGCCGACCCGCTTTTCACCAGGATATCGTTATCACGCGCCGCCAACTGGATATTCTCCTCGTTGTCACCCAAAGCCCGCTCGATCAATTGCATGGTGCGCGTCGGGATAATCGTCATCTTATCGCCGGAGACATGGCCACCGACCGACTGTGCCGGCCCCTCCTGCCTCGCCAAGCGTCGTCCATCCGTCGCCACGGCGATCAATCCATTTTCCGACAGCTCGATCAACACTCCGCCCAACGCATAGCGGCTGCTCTCGTTATCCGTCGCAAACGCCGTCCGCCGAATCACTTCACGGAAGAACCGAGCGGGCATCTCATGGTACTTCTGTTCGTCAAATCCCAAAACGCTGGGAAATTCGTCAGGGTTTTCCGAAGGCAGATGGAATTCGCTGCGCTGGCCGCGGACCGAAATCTTTCCGCCGCTGCTCTCGATACTCAAGGTTTCGTCGGAACTTTCGGCAAGAATCTTACCGAAGCGATCACGCGGCAAAATGATGCTGCCGGCCGCCTCAACCGTAAAACCAGGCACTGCAATGCGGATTCCCACCTCAAGGTCCGTACCCATCAGGATCGCTCCGTCCGGCGTAACCTCGAGCTTCACATTTTGAAGGATCGCCTTGGGGCTTCTCGACGGTGCTACGCTTGCAGCCATTTGGAACGCATGTAAAAGTTTGTCGCGTTGGCAGATTGCTTTCATGGACTCGTGCTACCTTTCTCTTTCTTATATTTTCTTATTAGCAGCAGTATTAGTAGGACGGCGAGAAATGTTCATAAAGATCGCCGCGCGTCGTGCAAATGGTTGGTAAACCTGTAGTTAAGCTTGAAAACAAATGGATCGAAGTAAGTGGAAAAGCCGTTAGCGAATTGTTGAGTTGTTGTTAGAAAATTATTGATGGATTGCAGCTTTGAAAATCGGGTAAATTCGAGTGTTGATGGATCTAGGTTGAGAGGAAAGTTGCCGACATCGAACCGTCACTTTTTCCACAGCTCCTTTCGTAATCGCTCGATCGACTCATGGATCGCGGGATCACTTCCAAAAAGTTCCTCTGTCTTACGAAAACTGTGCAAAACCGTTGTGTGATCGCGCCCGCCAAAATAGCGGCCGATCTCCTCAAAACTTGCTCCAGCATACAGATGGGCAAGATAAACCGCCACGCCTCGGCCCGCTACCAATGCTCGACGCCGCACCGGACTGCGCAAGTCGGTTAAACGTAACGAAAAATGCCGCGCTGTTGCCACGGCTATATCGTGCATGCTCGGTTGTTCTTTACGGCTTCGTCCGGCCAAAAAACGTTTCGCACCCTGCACGTCGATCGGCCGATCCTCCAATTGATCCGACATCACAAATTGCACAAACGCCCCAGCCAACTCCGGCACTGTCCCGCTAAGTCCTTCGGCAAGTGCCAATGCGGCAGCTTCGGGAAGCTGCACGTCTTGTAACGCTGCCAGTTGTTGCAAAATGGCCAATCGCGCCGGCTGACTCGGTGGTGCTAACGCAACCGAAAGACCGGCTGTCAACCGGCTTTGCAATGCCGGCATCAACTCGGGAAGCTCGGCCGGCGCTGCGGAAGCGGTAACGATGACCCAACGTTGTTCAGCCAGCAAAGCATCCAACGTATGGATAAACTCTTCCTGAGCGCTCAGCTTTCCCAACTTGCGCGTTGCTAATTGTCCCAGATCCTCAAAAACCAACAATTGGGCCGTGCGATACTTCTCTCGAAACTCTTCGACCGACTGACTCTCAATCGCTTCAGCCAACTCCCGGGCAAAATCCACCGCCGTGGTAATCACTACTCGATCCCGCCGGTGACAAGCCTTCCACGCTGTCGCCAAACCATGAGCGACGTGCGACTTGCCTGTTCCACTTGGCCCAAAAAGAACCAAAGGATTGTAACCCGTCTCCGGCTCGTCCAAGACACAACGAATGGCGACATCGACCAGCCGATTCTCCGGCCCGGCGAAAAAATGGCATGGCGCCAAGGCCTGGCCACCCTCTTCGCTGGATTCGAGCGGTCTCCCCGGAAGGGGGATGTCCACCACGCTGTCCACCATGTCGGCTCCATTCTATTCTTGGAAACCGACATTGTAGCGTTTTTTCGCGAGATATACGAGATGGCTACAGACGTTTAGAGTGCGAAAAAACCAGTGAAAATCAGATATTCCAGAGCTATTGTCTGGCCCCGCCGCGCCACGATTCGACTTGCCCCAAAACCTCGCGCATCGCCTGCAACGGATCTGCGTGGTTCGCCTCGAAATAGCGGGTGTAATCGGCACTACCGCCTACCGACATCTTGCAGTAGAAACGGTACATCTGCTGGCCCGTTCCCCAAGATTCTAAAAGATAATAAGTCGCTCCCAACTCGCGCAGACGGTCCTGAATCATGCGGTAAGGATCGCCCGAAGAGATGGGATTTTCTGCGGCATTTCTCCCCGTATTCGCCAAGGCCGGCATCGGAGACGTTTCGGTTGCCTGATAAGATGCGGGAATTACTGCTGTTGATGGCGGTTCCTGCAATAAATCCTTTTGAGCAACCGCAGCCGTTGGAAGCGAGCAAAGAGGAGCCGACATCGGGGCGGACACGGAATCCCTTGCTGCGGTATTTGCGGGCACACCCTTTGCAAACTGCGGCGCTTCTTCCAAGGGCGCGGACGTTGAGGCGGCCACCGGCTCTAAGATCGCCGGCAAACGGCAACTTTGAAGCTTTTTCAGCACTTCCGACCACGGAGCATCCGCCACGGCCCAAACCATCAGGCCGACGACGCATGCTAGCATCATCAGTGCTCGTCCTGCTGTACCTACCGACGAGTGCATAACCAGCAGCGCCTCCTTGCGCGCAGATGAACATCCTTGTTCGCTACCGGAAAGTCGGGATGATAGCAGTCTGAGGGGGTCCAGAGCAACGCCAATTTCGTGTACAATTTCTCCCATGCCAACTATTTATCTCGATCATAATGCAACAACACCAATCCACCCGGAAGTGGTGGATGCCATGACGCGCTGCTACGCCGAGGTCTATGCCAACCCGGCCAGTGCCCACCGCCCGGGCCAGCAAGCCCGTTGCATGGTCGAGAACGCCCGCGAAAAAATCGCCGCCATCCTTGATGTGGATCTGTCCCCTCCGCGTCGTGACCGGGTCATTTTTACCTCCGGGGGCACGGAAGCCAACAATCTTGCCCTCCTCGGCATCGCCCGAGCCAGTGTCTCTGCTAGTCCTTCCGAAAACCAATCAGATGTAGATGCAAACCGACCTGGGATAAATCTAAACGAGCCAGGGGTGGGTGCAAACCGGCTTGGGGTGAATGCAAAAGGGCTTGGGGTGAATGTAAAAGGGCCGGGGGTGGGGGCAAAAAAAAGCTCCCCTCGCCCGCTTGCGGGAGAGGGGCTGGTGGTGAGGGCGGGTGACATCGCCACAGATTCCCTCCCTCCCCAAATCATCATCTCCTCCGCCGAACATCAAAGCGTGATCGAACCCGCCGAACATCTTTTAGAACAAGGTTGGCGGCTCGACACCATCGGCTTAACCTCCCAAGGAGTCGTCCGCCTCGACCAATTCGAGCAACTGCTCTCCGATCAAACCAAGCTTGTCAGCATTCAGCTTGGCAACCATGAAACAGGCGTTTTGCAGCCGCTCGCTGAAGTTGCCGCGCTGTGCCGCAAGGCCGGTGTGCCGCTCCATACCGATGCGGTTCAGGTGGTCGGCAAAATTCCGGTCAGTTTCCGTGCGTTGGATGTTTCCGCCATGAGTATCGCCGCCCATAAGTTCCGCGGCCCATTGGGCATCGGTGCATTGATCCTTCGCGACGGCGTGCCGCTCGTGCCCCTGATGTTTGGCGGTCATCAGCAGGAAGGCCTTCGCCCTGGCACCGAATCGGCCGCCTTGGCCGTCGGCATGGCCACGGCCCTGGAGCTTTGGCATCGCGAACAGGAAGAATACGCCCGGCGATTGGCTGCCCTGCGCGACCGGTTCGAGGCTCACTTGCGTTCAGAACTGCCCAACATCGTTGTTCACGGGGCCGAGGCCGCCCGTCTTCCCCAAACCTCCAATATTGCCTTCCCTGGCTTAGATGGGCAAATTTTGCTGATGGCCCTCGACTTGGCCGGCGTTGCTTGTTCTGTCGGTTCCGCCTGTTCCAGCGGTTCGACCGAACTTTCGCCGACCCTTCGAGCAATGAATCTCTCCAACGACCTAGTGGCCTCCTCCTTACGCTTCAGCCTCGGAGCAACGACCACCGAACCCGATGTGGACGAAGCCGTCCAACGCATCCATCACGTCTGCCGAGAAATCGGCGGGTAAGCTTTTCGGGATTCGTCACGCCAACAACTCGGGGTGTACACGGCTCAGCCATTCGATGAGCTCACTTTGAAGCGTTTGAGCCAATGTCCGCATTTCCTCGGCTTCTTGAATCGATACGCTGCCGGCCCGTTCATAGTCGCTAATGTTACGTTTTTTCCGAAAAGCATCCAAATGGACAATGGTTGCTGGATCACAACCAATGGTAAACGCCAGCGATTGAATAGCACGAAAGTGATGCGATTCTCGTGCAACGCGATATCCTTCGGCTGCTAGCCCTGCAAGTGCCGTTTGCAGAGCCGCATTGTAGGCAATAGCGAGCTGCCAATCCGAACTGAGGCCTTCAGACTGGCAGTCTTCCAAGTCGCGGTCAATAACAGTTAATAGATCGGAGATTTCTTCAGGGCTGGTCTCATGTTCCACCAGCCAACCGTTCTTGAGCCAGTCTTTCAAGCTCACTTGCATCACCAACTAAAAAAACTTTTTCTTTTCCCAGAACACTTCTCAGAAAATGGTGCCCGGCAGACAGTTTAGAACGAAACTCGTTGGGTGAATAGACCGTAGGATTTACTTCGCGGGCTAGATGCGACTGGGCGTCTGCTAAAGCCGCTATAACTTCCTGAAACATTATGTTTCCGACAATAAGCACATCAACATCACTGTCCGCTTTTTGCCGCGAACTGGCCATGGAACCAAACACAAATGCAATTCTGATTTTGTCACCCAGCGGCAGTAAGGCGGACTTCAGGACATCCGCCATCCCTGTCGTCTTGAGAATCAGAGCCTTGAGTTCGCCAAACACCTGGCATTCCGTATTGGCCTGAAAATAGATTTGCTTGTCCCGCGCAGTTCGGCGAATAATCCCCGCATCAGATAAAATCTTCAGTTCCCGTTGAATAGCTCCTTGCCCGCCGCCCGACATGCGCACGATTTGACGAAGGTAGAACGACTGATCGGGATGGCCGTATAAGAGGCCGAGCACTGCCCGGCGGTTTTTCGAGAAAAGAGTTTCAGCCAAAGGATTAGTAAACAAAATCGTACTCATATCTAGTACGATTGTATCATATATTGGTACATAAGCAAATGGCGAAGTAGACACTTGTCATTGTTTCCCCCAACCAGCTTCCATCAGATTGGTCACATAGAACGCAAAGCCAAAAAAGGCGAGGGCCACTAAAAGTCCGCCCAAGGCCCCAATTATCAAACATCCGCATCCACTTCGCGGCACTTCACCCGGCTCGCGATGGTAACCTGGAAAAGTGGCCATTTTTTTCTCCTATGCCGGTGCCTTTCAATCAACACGCATCCTAGCAACCAGCCAATGCGCCACAATAGTAGGACTATAGTGCGGCTTACTTACCCCACATAAGGTGCATTATTGGGCCCTGTAATCGTTAAAGCCGTTAAATTTACCCCATTTAGTCTCATTTAACTCCGCCAGACCGGTCGAAAATGGTAGTGTCTGTCGGTTCGTTTTCTCCTCATCGCCCTAAACCTCTTCAGAAAAATGCTGTCCATGAATCCACTTCGATTGGCCACTTGGTGGGCAACCGTCGCGGTTGTTCTGTGTTGCAGCTTCGCCTGCGGGGGTGAGGTCCGTGCTGTCGGTACGCCTCTGACGGCTCGCAACTGTTGTGAAGGCCCGGCGCCGGCAGCGGTCGATTTCGGCGAGTCCAAACCAGGTCCGGGCGCTGGCGATGCCTGGCTTTCCGACGATCCAAAAGTATGCCCGGCCGCCGTGCTTCCGCCGCTGTTCACCTGGGCCAAACGCCCTCTCTCCAACGACTGGTACGTGCGATTC
>CAZNMP010000119.1:0-7835 GCA_964573875.1 uncultured Planctomycetaceae bacterium
GCTGTCGAGCTTGGCGAACGGTTCGCTTTCCGGCCCGCCAAGGATGCGGGGCTTGCCTTCGCGCGGAATCAACACCGCACCGCTCTCGAACTGCGGACACCAGCCGGTCAGATACCAGCCGTTGCCGATGTTGAATTCATCATAATAAACCAAAGCAGCGTCAAGATTTTTCTCCTTCAGCAATTCCTTGACCCGTGCAATACGGGCGTCACTCTCACATTTGTCGAGATAAGGCATGAACGGAACTCCCCATAGTTTCAATAAGACAATTACAACCCTAAAGAACTAATTTATTAAGGAACACGAACATCGGCCTCTCCGCGGTCGGCCAATGCTTGATCGATCTCAGTAAGCTGTTCGGCCGTAAGCCGCCAACCGGACGCCGTTGCACAGTCGCGGATTTGATCGGGCCGGCGAGCACCGCAAAGCACGCCGGTAATGCCCGGCCGATTGACCGTCCAGTTCAACACCAGTTCGATCAAGCTATGCCCCGCTCTTCCCGCAATTTCTTGGAGACGGTCGAGCAGATCGTGATTTTTCCGCCGTTCTTCACCGACGAACATCGCGTAGTTGTTCCGGCAGTCCTCGGGAGCAAGTATTTGATCGCGACGGAATTTGCCGGAAAACAGCCCTTTCATCAGCGGCCAATAGGCGAATACCGAAACATTGTGCTCAAGGCACCACGGCAACGCATCAGTTTCAATGCCTCGCATCAGCATGTTGTACGGCGGTTGAAATGCACTTAGCGGACACGCGGCGGCGAATTCCCGGAGTTCATCAAAATCGAGATTCGACGCCCCCACGGATCGCGTCTTCCCTTCTTCCATCAACCGCTTAAGTTCGCCGGCCGATTCGGCCACCGGCACATTCTTGTCCGGTGCATGAAGGTATAACAACTCGACCCGATCCGTTTTCAGCCGTCGAAGACTTTCCTCGCATTCGCGCCGCAAGGTGGCAGGCCGACCATCGACGGCCTCGGAAACGTCCGGCACGCCATGCACGCCGCACTTGGTCGCAAGAACGATTTCCTCACGTCGGCCCTCGATAGCCCTGGCAATTAGGTGCTCGCTAGCGCCGTCGATCCCATACATATAGGCCGTGTCGAGCATGTTGATCCCGAGATCGAAACATGCTCGAACCGTGGCGATGCTATCGGCTTCATTCACATTCGGATTCGATCGATCGACGATAGGCCAACAGCCCAACACGATCTCGGAAACCTGGATGCCTGTATCGGCCAAGCGGCGATAGTTCATCATCATGGTTGCCCTTCCGATCTTTTCCACAAATCCGCAATACGGCAGCTTTTACGATAACGGTAGGGCGTCGTGCCCGTCTCTCGCCGAAAAGCGCGCACGAAATACTCGAATGCCGTGAAACCGCAACGTTTCGACACTGTTTCCACGCTCATATCGGTCTGACTCAACAGCATTTTCGCACGGTCGATTTGCACGCGCATCAGTTCCTGCTTGGGAGTGCGCTGCACGACGCGTTGAAACCGCTGTTGCAAGGCCCGGCGTGAAAGTCCCACGCTGTCGGCCACATCTTTAACACGAAGTCCACGGCAGGCATGCTCGCGAATCATCCGAATCGCCTGCGCCACATCGGCATCCTCGACGGCCATGATGTCGGTCGAAGCCCGGGTGACGACTTGCCCCGGCTCGACCCAAATCGTTTCTTTCGGCGGCGGCTCACCCGCCATCATGCGATCCAACAAGGCCCCGGCTTCATAGCCGACGCGCAAACAAGCCAAATCAATGCTCGACAACGGCGGAAAACTGACGCTGCAAATCACCGGATCGTTATCGACGCTCAGTACGGCAATTTGCGAGGGCACGGCAATGCCGGAACGCCGGCAGGCGTTCGTTACCTGAATCGCATAGATATCACAAGCACAAAACACCCCGCACGGCTTCGGCAACGATTCCAACCAGCGAACCAAATGCTCCTCGTCGATGCGTTTAAGGCCATTTCTGGGTGTTTGCAACGCTACGTAGTCGTGCGGGCGGCCGCATTCTTCCAACGCTTTGACAAACGCCTGCCGGCGCGTATCGATCCACCACGCCCAATCGCCTGCATAAAATGCCAAATGGCGCAACCCTCGATCCAAAAAATGATCGACCGCCAAGCGGCCGATCGTCGCCTCGTTGGGGCACACCATGGGCGGGCTCAACGCGAAGTCGGCAAAAAGCTCGACCACCGGAAGCCCCGTGGCCAGCAATCTTTTCAAGTCGGCTTTGCGAACGGATCGGGTAATAATGCCGTCGCCCTGCCATTTTTTCAGCGCGTGCGGCAACGGATCAAACAGCCCGCGATCCTCATGATAAATCGACCAAGGCCCATGCTCAGCCGCGTAACGTCCAATGCCCTCGATCAATCCCCGGCCGTAAACGCTGCTGGTGTCAATCAGCAGCATAACCTGCGGTGATCGTAGCCGGCGTGACATGGGGGGCCTCATTTACGGCGAGGAACGGCCTGTTTTTCTCCACACACCTGACGATTATAACGGCCGTGCCTTGCCGGAGTCCATCAGCGGATGCGCGAAAGTACCATATTATTGCGCATAATGTTCCTCTCCCCAAAGACACGCATCCTTCGACTTGAGATCAGCACGATTGCAGGGAACAACAACCCCAGGCAGGCTATTTCGCACCCCCTTTACGTGTGTATTTTTTCCAACCCCCACCATCACTCCAACTGTAAGCTATCGTTGAATAACGTTTCCTTTACAGAAAGTCCCGCCGCGCATGGCCGTTCTGCACAGCCTCCAAAAAATCCTCGGTTATCTGAGATACTCGGTCTTCACCCGATCGAGGCCGTGGATTCCCTTGCTTATGACGCTTGGCATAGGCATCGTGGTAACAGGCGGATTGTTTCAGATGGTCCGGCATTGGGAGCAGAACGAAAAGCAATCGGAATTCGACTTTGCGTCCCAGCATTTCGTCGAGGCCGTCCGTAGAGCTTCGGAACGCCTGGAACTTACCCATGAGATCATGCGGCAAGATTTCTACGGTTCGCCGCGTATTACGAGCAAGGAATTCACCTTGTGCAGCGAGCCGATTCTCGCCCGGGTTCCATCGCTCAAGGTTCTGCAATGGGCGCCGCGCGTGAGCGCGAACGAGCGGGCGACATTCGAAGAATCGGCACGTCAGGCAGGAATGCCCAAGTATCAGATCATCGAAGCCGATTCCGAGGGCCGTCTGATCCCGGCGAATCGGCGAGACGAATATTTTCCGATTTGGTTTGCCGCTTCGAAATGCGGTTTTCAATCCCGATTCGGCTGGGACTTTGCCGCCATCCCGTCCTTGGAATACTCGATGAATACCTGCCGCGACACCGGCGATTTCGTCGTCAGCGGCCTGGTTGATCTCAGCAAAATCGGCATCCCGGGCCACATGCTTCAAACCTTCCTGCCCATCTACGACGATTTCGAAAACATACGGACCGTCGAGGATCGCCGCAAAAAGCTCAAGGGCTTGCTTGTTGGTTTATGTGAAGTAGACGACCTCGTGGAACGCGCCATCAGCTACGCAGGCAGCACCCAAGGCATCGACATGGCCGTTTTCGACGCGACGATTGCCGATGATCCCCGGTTGCTGCATTTCCACGTTTCACGCACACGATCAAAATTCGACGAGACGCCGGAGCAGGAAGCGGAATTTCAGCCCGGCGGCATCCACCACACCGAACTGCTGACCTTCGGACAACGCCGTTGGTCGTTAATATGCACACCTGCCCCCTATTTTTTCACAGCGCATGCCAGTTGGCGTTCCTGGACCTTCTTCATGGTCGGCATGACGGTCACCTGTTTGTCGGGCGCCTATGTTTGGTCGGCATCCACGCGCACCGAACGCATCGAGCGCATCGTGGAAGAACGCACGCAAGAATTGATCCGCAAAGACGAACAATTGCGTCATTCGCAAGAGACGAAGGCCAAGGCGATTCGCACGGCCCATGAAGAAACCATCCATCGGCTGGTCACCGCCTCGCTTTGCCGCGACGAAGAAACCGGCATGCACATCAAACGCACAGGTTTGCTCGCCGAGTTGCTTGCCCGGGCCATCGGCTGGTCGGAGGCCGATGCCGAAATCATTCGACTGGCCGCGCCGATGCACGACGTCGGCAAGATCGGCATCCCGGATGCTGTTTTGCAGAAGCCCGGCAAATTGACGCCTGAAGAATTCAAGATCATGAAAACCCACACGATCATCGGCGCCAAGATGCTCGAAGGATCGCAATCGGCGATTCTCGCCATGGCGCGCGATATCGCGTTGTGCCATCATGAGCGTTGGGATGGAACGGGTTATCCGCGAGGATTGGCCGGCACGGACATTCCCGAGCCTGCCCGCATCCTCAGCATTGTCGATGTCTACGACGCCCTGAGTCACGATCGCGTCTATCGCCCGGCTTTGCCCGAAGACGAAGTCATGGAACTTCTGGCCCAGGGGTCGGGAACGCAATTCGATCCGCAGTTGCTGGCCGTATTTCTGGCCCACTATGAAGACGTGCTTCGCATCACGCACGAGAACCCAGACGAATCCGAGATGGAAGAGCTGGACGTATCCTCGATTCTGTCGATCGCTCCGACCAGCGTGACGGAAACATCGCCCAGCTTATTGCCCTATTAACACGATTATCCAAGAAACGAAGAAACCCGCACGCGAGAAGCGGGTTTCTTCTGGGTCGTGTTTTTCCGAAGGAGAGGCGGTGCGCTACCCGCGGTCACCTGCCGCCCATGTTTTCTACCGAGCCGGCGATGAAACCGAGCGTATCGGCCCTCCCTCTCAACTGGCCAATCGGATGATACTCTAGCACCCCCCCGAATCCATACAATCACCCGCTAGTAGGGATACTTCGGCTTTCCACGCCAATAATTCGCCTTGACGCATCGCGCCGCCGCCGATACTCTTGGCAACCCGAATTGGGTAGGGTTGCCTCCATTGCCTTATCGTCCTTGCGCGGAAATCCATGCCGCATATCCGGCTCATCATCGTGCTGCTCGGAGTGCTGTCGGCGTTGACCGGCTGCAATACGCCTCTGCGCACCTCGGTCAAGTCGCCGCTCGCACAGGCCCAAATGTCCTCGGATAGCGTCGTACTTGAAATGTTCTTCGTCCGATGTCCTTTCGGCGATGAAACGGCCAACGGCAACCTGTGGAAACAGATCGACGAACAACAATTCGATCCCGCGCTGCGCGAACAACTTACGCACAACGGCTTCCGTGCCGGCATTATCAACGGCCAAATTCCCACCGACCTCTCGAAACTGATGCAGCTCGGCGACAAGCCTGCCTCGACGGGCGATATGGAAAACACCAAAGTCGACGATCTGAACACCCAATCCACCGTCACCCGGCGACATCTGCAATTACGCAGCGGCCAACGCTCGGAAATCATGACCTCGGGCGTCTACGACCAACTGCCTGTGTTGATGTGCGAATCGGGCCAACTTTGCGGCCAAACGTACAACCAGGCGCAAGGCATTTTCGGCGTCAAATCGTTTCCCCAGCCCGACGGCCGCGTGCGTCTCGAACTTTCGCCCGAATTGCAATACGACCAGCCGCGTCAACATTGGGTCGGCAGCCAAGGCATGTTGCGGCTCGAAACCAGTCGCCCCAAACGCGTCTTCGACAACATGGTTCTCACGGCCGATCTCTCGCCCGGCGCCATGCTCGTCTTAACAAGCCTGCCAAACCGCTCCGGCAGCTTAGGTCATCACTTCTTCACCGAAAACACCGGCCACCTTGAGCAAAAACTGCTGTTGATCCGTCTTTCGCAGACGCAACACGACGGTCTGTTCAACCCGCCCGATACGCTGAAGCTTGAAGAGTAAAACGAAACTAAACTCACGGCAGGTCGAAGTGAGAAATGGCTCGAAACTAGCGCCCCAGCACATTCCGAAGCCCTAGCGCAAAGATGATGCGCAATGCCGCGAATGCCTCGCCTGAATTGATCTTCGATACGCCTTGCTGCCGCTCGACAAACACAATGGGCGTTTCAGCCAACCGAGCGCCCAAGCGTTTCAACTGCCAAAGAATCTCTTCTTGAAACGAGTAGCCGCGGCTACGAATGCTGTCGAAATTGAGCCGGGCCAGCATCTCGGTGCGATAGCAGCGAAAGGCGCCGCTGCAATCATTCGGGCCAAGGCCCAACATCGTTCGGGCATAGAAATTGACCGCGCGGCTCATCAAGCGGCGTTTCAAGGGCCAGCCCTCGACCCCGCCGCCCGGAATGTAACGCGAACCAATCATTACATCGACCGGCAATTGCCCCGGCGGATTCATGCCGGCCAACAGGTCGGGCAAATACTTCGGCTGGTGGCTGAAATCCGCATCCATATTCAGCATGAATTTGTAGCCGCGCTGAATAGCGTATTTCATGCCTGCGATCGTGGCGGTGCCCAGCCCGAGCTTGCCCGACCGGTGTAAGCAAGTGATTCGCTTATTATTCACACGTTGTTGCTCGCACCACTTGCCCGTTCCGTCGGGCGAATTGTCGTCGATCACCAAAATGTCAACTTGGGGCGCGAAGCGAAAAATCTCCTCGACCAATCGAGGCAGATTTTCCATCTCGTTGTACGTGGCCACGGTGACAAGTGTTTTGCCGGTTTCAAGCATGATTCCGGGATTCTAGCACACCGCCAGGGATTTGTGTAGAATGGGTAGAGACTTACCCCCCACTGAGAAGAATCTTTCGTGGACAGAATGCTGCATGGCATCGTCCACGGCCAGACCATCGAATTGACCGAACCTGTCGGATTGAACGACTTCTAATGACTCTCGCTGCTCCTCCTCGTTCCGTTTCTTCGCATGATCACCGACTAGCAGTGCCAAACGTGGAAACCAATATCCCGCCTCCTTCGACCTATGACCGGCCGTTCTGGCTGGCTTATGCGTCGAACTTCCTGCTGATGGTCGCTTTTGCGCTATTATATCGCTATGCCGATTTCGTCACGCTGTTGGGCGGCACCGAATTCCACTTGGGTTGGATCGTCGGCGTCGGAATGATCGGCAGCCTGTTCACCCGCTTGGCTCTCGGCTCTTACATTGACCGCGTCGGCTCTCGTCCTTTGTGGCTGCTGTCAACAACGTTGTTCGTCGTCGATTGTTTCGCTCATCTATTCGTTACATCCTACACAGGCATATCTATCTACCTGTTGCGTATCCTTTTTTGCAGTTCCATCGCGGGCGTTTATGGTGCTTCAATGACATTCGTCACCGCCAGAGCACCGGTCCATCGCATGGCTGAAGTCGTTGCGATGTTGGGCACCGCCGGTTTCCTGGGCACCGTCGTCGGCTCGGTTTTAGGCGATATCCTGCTTGGGTCGATCGCCATCGACCGCGACCATGTTATGCTGATGTTTGTGACCGCGGGCCTTATGGGCGCGGCGTCCTTTCCGTTGGCCTGGGCAGCCTCGCGCGACGAGCGCCGGCCAACGCCGGCCGCCGAATCCTTATGGAAAGTGCTACGGCAGCACTACTCGGGCATGGTGCTTATCGTTAGCATGGCAATGGGCATGTGTTTGACGTTGCCCAACACATTTTTACGCACCTACGCCGCCGACCTCCACATCCCGCGCATCGGGCTGTTCTTCCTCATTTACGCCGTGGCTGCCGTTATCACGCGAGTCTTGGCTCGGCAATGGTACGCCCGGTTCGGCTCGCGTCGGATCATCTTGGGAGCTTTTTTGGGCCTGACGGTCGGCCAAATTCTGTTTCTGCCGGTCAGTGCCGAGTGGATGCTGTTGCTGCCGGCGATCGGATTCGGAGCAACCCACGCCATGGTGTTCCCCTCCGTTGTGGCCGCCGGAAGCGTCCCCTTTCCTTCCAAACACCG
>CAZNMP010000120.1:0-7803 GCA_964573875.1 uncultured Planctomycetaceae bacterium
GTTGAAAAAAGGGATAGGCAATAGGGAATAGGAAAAAAGCCGGCGGACCACGGACAGAACAACCATGCTTTGGCTCATCCTAGGTTGCACAATTCCAAGCGCGATCATTAGCTGTGCGGCGGCATTTGCCGTGCGAAGATTCGGACCTCGCTTCGGGCTGGTCGATCGGCCTGGGCATCGCAAGGTTCACGAAACGCCCATGCCCACTTGCGGTGGTTTGGCGATTTGGTTGGGCGTCGTGCTTCCGCTTGTGGTGATGGTCGTCATGGCGTCCCAATTAGCGACGGATCGGTTGCCCTTGTCCGTGGATATGACTTCCCTGCTTCCCGGCGGGCTGGCAGCGATGCTCTCGAAGTATGCGCCCGGAATCATCTACCAATCGAGCAAACTTTGGGAACTGTTGGCAGGCGGCACGATTTTGATGCTACTGGGATTGGCCGATGATCGGCGAGGGCTGGATTGGCGATTCCGCTTGGGCATTCAAACCTTGGTTGCCACGACCTTGGTTTGTCTGGGATGGCGTCTTACGCTATTTCTCGACTTGCCCTTGTTGACCGGCGCATTGAGTGTTCTATGGATCGTCGGTCTGATAAACTCGTTTAACATGCTCGATAACATGGATGGCCTCTCGGCAGGCGTTGCCGCCATTGCGGCCGCCTTGCTGGCCGTTGCAATGCTTTTAACGCCGCGGCCCGACAACCAGCAACCGCAACTGTTCGTCGCGGGCTTGCTTCTGGTGGTAGTCGGTTCGCTCCTGGGCTTTCTTTGGCACAATCGTCCGCCCGCTCGGCTGTTCATGGGCGATGCCGGCAGCTATTTCATCGGATATTTACTGGCGATGGCCACCCTGACGGCCACCTTTGCAGGCAGCGGCGGCCCCAAACACGCGATTCTAGCTCCGCTATGCGTGTTGGCCGTTCCGCTTTATGATACTGCCAGCGTGATTTTGATCCGATTGCGAGAGGGCCGCAGTCCTTTCGTGGGCGACAAGAGCCATTTTTCGCATCGGCTGGTTGAACTGGGAATGACCAAGCCTCAGGCGGTCTTGACCATTTACCTAGCCACGGCCGCCTGCGGCCTTGGCGCGCTCCTATTGCGTCAAGTGGATCTTGCCGGCGCGATCGTGATTCTTGCGATGGTTCTTTGCACACTGGCATTGGTCGCTGTGTTGGAAACAGCCGGTCGCCGCCGACCTTGAACTGCATTGGGATAAATTCGGCCATGTCGCGTCGGAAACATCATCAGCACCCGCAGAAAAACCATCCGCAGCGCGAAGGCGTGCAACCGTTCGCACTATCGGAAAATGACCGCCTTCGCCCCTGGCTTCTGGCCGGCTTTACATCGCTTGTCGTTGCGCGTCCGCTGTTCCCCAGCGAATCGGCGGCAACCTACGGCGACGGAATGCCAATGGTCATGCTTTGGATCACTCTGGCCGTACTGTGGTTGCTGGGCGCGATCGGCCGGCCTAAGTTTTCGATCCGTTTCGGATGGATCGACGCCGCCGTTCTGCTTCTAGTCGGCTGGCACACCCTGGCCGCCCTTTGGGCCGTTTGGCATGGCAGTCCGCGTCCGGCCCTCAACATGCTTTGGGAATGGGTCGGCCTGGGACTTTGCTTCTTCCTTGCACGACAGTTCATCGTCACCCCTACCGAAGTCCGGGCTGTCGTGGCCGTGATGATCGCCTTGGCGGTTGCGTTGGCCGGTTACGGATTGTATCAATGTTTCCATGAGATGCCTGCCACCCGAGCGATTTACGAATCGGATCCCGACGCCGCCATACGCAATGCAGGCCTGTGGTTTCCACCGGGCTCACCCGAACGACAACTCTTTGCCGACCGATTGTACAGCACCGAACCCATGGCCACGTTCGCCTTGACCAACTCGTTGGCGGGCTATCTCGTGCCTTGGCTCGTTATTTTAGCGGGCATGATATGTGCAAGTATCTCTATCCGCCGACAGTTGTGGAAATTGGTTCTTTGTGCAATGCCGATAGCCGCTTGCCTGCTGTTGACCAAAAGCCGTAGCGGATATGTCGCCGTCGGCGTTGGAGTCGTCGTGGCATGGCTTGCAAGCCGTTTGAAACGCACTACGATTGGCTGGAAATGGCCGACGATCGTGACCGTTGTTTTGGTTGCGATGATCACCGCGGGGATTTCTTTCGGCGGCCTCGATCGCGAAGTGCTGTCGCAGGCGTCGAAATCGTTCGGCTACCGTTTGCAATATTGGCAATCCACGGGCCAAATCATTGCCGAGCATCCAATTCTCGGCTGTGGACCAGGAAATTTTCAGGATACCTATCCCCGGTATAAACTGCCCGAAGCAAGCGAGGAAGTAGCCGATCCCCATAACTTCCTGCTCGAAATCTGGGCCACCGCGGGCACACCCGCCGCAATTGCATTTCTAATGGTTCTCGGATGCTTTGTCTGGACCATTGCGAGAGACGCAAATACAATCGGCAAAGAGCCGAAGTGCGGTGAAGTGGTCAAGGACGAGAAACGAGAACTCCCAAAACCTCTTATTATTAATTCTACCTCGATTGTTTCCCATCCCAATTATATTCTCAGCGGGTGTTTCACCGGTTTCTTGTTGTCGTTCCCGATGGGATTGCTTAGTGTCGCTCCGCAGGGTATTGCCGCTCTGTTGTTGGGATTGCCGATTGCCGCTCTTGCATTGCTGCTCCTGCGTGGTTGGATCCAAGAAGGGCAAATGCCCCGATGGTTGCCGGCCGTGGGAGTTGCGGCTTTACTCATCAATTTGCTGGCGGCCGGTGGAATCGGGTTACCCAGTGTTGCGGGCACGCTTTGGCTTCTCTTGGCCGTTGGACTTCCCGAGGAACGACCTCGTGAACTGCCTACTCGCATGGCATGGGTCATGCTCTTGCTCACGATCCTTTTGGCGTATGCCTGTTATCGCACTGCCTACAGCCGGGTTTTGGATTGCCATGCCCAATTGCGATTGTCCGAGCGGAAACCTGCTCAGGCAGCCGAATATCTTGAAGCCGCGGCCGCCGCCGATCCGCTGTCGGCCGAGCCCAGACGTCGACTGGCCGACCTGGAGTTCGACCGTTGGCGGCAAGAGCCCAACGAAGAATCCTTCCGCCGTTTTGAAGCCGCGAACGAAAACGTTTTGACTTTATCCCCTGGTTCACCTCCGGCATGGTTCAACGCCGCCGAGCGGTATTGCGAAGCATATTCCAAGACAGGCAGTCGACATGCCCTTGAGGTTGCGATTCACGATTACCAACGGGCCATCGAACTTTATCCTAATAATGCCTTGTATCGGGCGAAATTGGCCGACGCTGCCCTGGCAGCCGGCAATCATGCGATTTTCCGTAGTGAGGCCGAGGCCGCCTTGAACCTTGATGCAGCTACCCCCCACAAAGACAGGAAGTTGCCCACCCAAACGCGAGAGCATCTCCAAAAAGTTCTAAGGGATAATCCTTAAGCAAAATTCCCTAACGGCCCATCGCGCATCCTTATCTGTGGTTTCCGCCGGCCTCCTCTCGTGTAGGTATTCCGCCACAATACAAGTCGTGTGGTATGCCGGAGTATTTTGGAGTAAACTACCCTACAGATAAGCAATAGAAGGATGCGGTTCGCATGAGAATCTTCCTGTTGACGCTCTTAACCTTAATTTTGGGCATTGCTCTGGGCCTTGGAGCGGCCGTTGTACGCATCCAAACCTCTCCGTGGGATCCGCAACGTGACGAAAGCGTTGCCACCGAGGAACCTGCCCCGTTGCCGCCCGGCACGCCTGTTCCCAAGATTGTCGTGCCTGAAACATCTTTCGATTTCGGCGCACTTGATCTGTCGGCCAACGGAAGTCACGATTTCGTCATTAAAAACGAGGGAACTGCCCCCTTAAAGCTCACCGAGGGCGGAACATCGTGTCGCTGCACGATGAGCAAGCTCGACAAGGAGAGCATTCCACCCGGCGGATCGGCAAAAGTGACGATCACCTGGAAGCCCATCGACCGCCCGGGCCCTTACCAGCAGACCGCAAAAATTCTAACCAACGATCCGGCGCAGTCGCAAATTATCCTAACGATTTCAGGCCGCATCACGGCAGCCGTGCGGTTTTCGCCCACGGAATTGGTTTTTAGCCGGTTGTCGGCCGGTGAAGCCACGAGCGATCAAGCACGTTTATTCTGCTATCTTGATAAGCCGCCGAAAATTCTTGGCCAAAAATGGGAAGATGCCTCGACGGCCTCCTTCTACGAAGCAACTCTGGAACCACTTCCAGCCGACGAAGTCGCCAAGGAACCGACGGCTAAAAGCGGATGGTTCGTTCAAGTGAAGGTCAAACCGGGATTGCCGCAAGGGCCCATCCAACAAAAACTGATTCTGCAAACCGACATGAAGTCGAATCCCTCCCTCGCCCTGCCGATCCAAGGCAACATTGGCAGCGAGATCGCCGTCGTGGGGCCCCGCTGGGATCCCGAAAAAGGCGTTCTTTGGCTCGGCGAAGTTTCGGGCCGCGAGGGTATCGAACGGCGTCTCTTGTTGGTCGTTCGCGGGCCGTTGCGTAAAGAAGTGAAATTCAAAGTTGCAAGCGTTTCCCCCGCTGTGCTGCGAGTCAGCCTAGGAAAACCAAGTGAAATCAACAACGGAACCGTGATCCAGGTTCCCCTTTTGCTCGACATCCCGCCGGGAAGTCGAGCCGCCAATCACCTGGGTTCAGAACAAGGGGCCTTGGGCGAAATTAATCTGGAAACCACCCATCCCCAAGTTCCCAAACTACGCATTTATGTGCGATTTGCCATCGAAGGATAGGCCAACAACGTTTTTCCTCAAGGACGAAGAAATGCAACGTAAGATGATCTTCCGGTCGCTTGCCGCCGGTTGTTTATTATTGGCTTTTGCAACCCTCATTGGTTGTTCGAGCGATACGACCGATAACTCTTCCTCGAAAACCAAGCAACCTGCAATAGAACAACCGGCAGCCGTTGTAAAAATGCCTTCGGCCGAGTTCCAGCAGCCACCGACATTGCCGCCGACGGATCCCTTGCCGAAACCATCCGAGGAATCTCCTACCCTGTCCCAAGCCCCACTGCCCGACGATCCTCCGATCCCGGCGAAAGTTGAGCCGCAGATTGGCCGTGCCTCGGGAGAAGCGACAGAACAGGAGCAGGGAGCCGTTCGACCGTCCGCAGACTCATCGAGGCCTTCTTCCAATCCTCTACGTGACGCCGAAGAGCCAAAGGCCAACCCGCCCGCGGAAAAAAAATCCGAAGATTCAAAACCTATCGAATCACTCGAATTGCCCAAGTCCGATACACCGGCGAAAACGGACAACACACCTAAGCTTGAGAAGCCTTCGCATCCCGAGGATTCGGCGTCAACCGATGACGGCCCGGCAATCAATAAGCCTGAAAAGGGAGCCGAATCTAGCCAAAAGCTGTTTAGCCGGCCTCAGACGGCAAAAAACAGCGGCAAGCCATTCGATCCGATCAAGGTAAACGGCAAAATCTTCGAGGATTGGCCAAAGCCCAAGGTGGCGTTGGTCATTACCGGCATGGAAGAAGGCTACTTAGAGCCCTGCGGATGCGCCGGCCTGGACCGCATGAAGGGCGGTATGAGCCGAAGACACACCTTTTTCCAAGAACTTCGCAAAAAAGGCTGGCCCGTCGTTGGGCTCGACGTAGGCGGGCTGGTGCGCGGATTCGGCCGCCAGGCGGAACTCAAGTTTCAAACCACGGTCGAAGGTAAACGCAAAATGGCCTACGATGCCATCACCTTCGGCGCCGATGATCTCCGTTTGCCGGCCGGTGAGCTCGTAGCCGTTGCCGCCGATGTAAACGGCAAGCCGAGCCCCTTCGTAACGGCCAACGTCGGCCTGTTCGGATTCGATGCACAAATTACACCGAAAAGCCGCATTATCGAGGCCGGCAAGATGAAAATCGGCGTTACCGCCGTCCTTGGCAAGTCGTATCAAAAAGAAATTCATAATGATGAAATTGAAATGGCGGATCCGGAATCGGCCCTGAAAAAAATCGTTCCCGAATTAAAGAAATCGTCCGACTATCGAGTCCTTTTGGCCCATGCCAAGATGGACGAGGCGATTGCGCTGGCCAAGAAGTTTCCAGAGTTTAACGTCGTCATCGTTTCCGACGGCCAGCCGGAACCGCCCGCCATGCCAGAGAAGATTCCAGGCACGAAAACCTTGCTCATCACGGTTGGTTATAAGGGTATGAACGCCATCGTGCTGGGGTTGTTCGACGATGCCGAGGAGCCCTTCCGTTATCAGCGGGTGCCGTTGGATTCGCGTTTTGCCGCTTCGCCCGACATGAAACTACTGATGACGGCCTATCAGCAGCAATTACAGACAATCGGGTTCGAGGGCCTTGGCTTGCGAGCCTTGCCTCATCCGCTTGCGGAAACCAACGGCCAATACATCGGCACCGAGAAATGCGCGTCGTGCCATGAAAAATCGTACGATGTTTGGAAGAAAAGCGGACATGCCCGCGCGTTTGATACGCTCTCGAAGCTTGATCCGCCCCGGGACTTCGATCCCGAGTGCGTCAGTTGCCATGTAACCGGCTGGCATCCCACGAAGTATTTCCCCTATGCTTCAGGCTTTGTGAGCAAGAAGAAAACGCCGCATCTTGTGAATGTGGGTTGCGAAGATTGTCACGGACCAGGCGAAAAACATGCGGCCGCCGAGCTAGGCTCCAATAAACAACTTCAGGAACAATGCCGCAAGACGATCATCGTCACCAAGGCTGAAGCTAAGAAACAACAGTGTTACTCCTGCCACGACTTGGACAACAGCCCCGACTTCGATTTCGACAAATACTGGCCCTTTGTCGAACACAAGGAAAAAGAGTAAGGGACTAACCCAAAATATGAAGAATAAGTCCCCTCTCCCTCCGGGAGAGGGTTAGGGTGAGGGCTGTTTGTCCAAAAACAGCGTCTTTTCACGTGGGTTGCCTTTCAAAGCTCACCTCTTACCCCTTCTCCCACAGGGAGAGGATACAGTACTGGGGTAAGCTTAGGCCGAAAGATATTGCCGGGATTTCTCAAGGTCAACTTGCGAATGAGCAGCTACCTCCATCGTGCAACCCCCCATTGTAATTGCTTTCCCCCTCATAACTGCCCTTGTCGCTTGGGACAAATAAGACTACCCTAGTAAGATTGTCATCTTTTGTCCAACAACAAGGACGGCGGCGACGCCGGGACGGAGATGGACCTTGGTGTCCGCGATTCCGCACAACTGCTGAAAGTCTCCGAAAAGACCATCTATCGGTGGGTCAAGCAGGGGAAACTGCCGGCCTATCGGATCAACGAGCAGTATCGTTTCAACAGGGCGGAATTGCTCGAATGGGCCACCTCGCAACGCCTCAACGTTTCGGCGGATATCTTTGCCGAACCGGAGAACGGCGGGACCGTGACCAGTCTTACGCAGGCGCTCAAGGCAGGCGGAATCCATTATCGCCTTAGCGGGTCCAATAAGCCTTCCGTTCTGCAATCGTTGGTCGAGGTGATGCCGCTGCCCGAGCAAGTGGATCGCCAGTTTTTGCTCCAGGTGTTGCTAGCTCGGGAATCTTTAGGCTCGACGGCGTTGGGCAATGGAGTGGCCGTGCCTCACGTCCGCAACCCGATCGTCATGCATATTTCCCAGCCGATGGTTACGCTGTGTTTTTTGGAGCAGCCGATTGAATTCGGCGCTCTCGACGGCCAGCCCGTCCATACCCTTTTCACGATTGTAAGCACGACAATTCGTGCGCATCTGCATCTTCTAGCCAGGCTTGGTTTTGCCTTACGGCAACCGGATTTCGTTGACGTGCTAGGCAAACAGGGATCG
>CAZNMP010000121.1:0-7754 GCA_964573875.1 uncultured Planctomycetaceae bacterium
GCCAGGCTTACGGGCGGCTTTCTCGGAAGCGGATTTTGCGATTGCCACTTCGCGGACGGCATCCGCCTTGGGACCAACGGCTTGCCGTCGTTCGTTAATCGTGATCATCACGGCAATGGCCACGGTCAAACCTATCCAAGCCAACGTCCGGCGATTGAGAAAACGCTCGGAAAGCGGCCGCTGCGGCATCGGTAGCGATTCGATTTCGGCGAGATTCGGTTCGGCAAGTTTTCGCTGCTCGATCGCCTGCAAAACCTGACGGCTAAGGTCTTTGCCCAATTTCTGCTGCGGCAATGCTTGCAGCGTAGCGCTCAGTGCGCGTAGATCGTCCAAGAGTTGCCGCGCAGCCGGACTGGAGGCCAGCAACCGCTCAACCTCTGCTTGCTCGGCGGCGGTCAATTCGCCGTCGAGATAAGCGCTGAACAGTTCGTTTTGCGGCAGATCGTTCATGGGAAAAAAGTTGTCAGTTATCAGTTGACAGTTTTCAGCTATCAGCAGTCAGCTATCAGTAGTCAGTAGTCAGTTAAGTATGCGAAGCCGCAAGCGGCTCACTAATCCCTAGTCCCTAGCCCCTAGTCCCTAGCCCCTAGCCCCTAGTCTCCAGCTCCAGCATATCTTTTAATTCCTCACGCAGTTGCAGTCTTGCCCGATGTAGGCGGCTTCGGACGGTGCCGACGGGCAAGTCGAGGATCTCGGAGATCGTTTCGTAGCAGCAGCCGTCGATTTCACGCAACACCAAAACCGACCGAAATTCGTCGGCCAGCCGGGTGATTGCTCGCTGTACCTGGCTGCAACGCTCCTTGCGATCCAAGGCCTCGATCGGGTTGTCTTCACAGTCTTTGGGTTCCATATGGCTCGTCTCGCGCAGGTGGTCGATCGACGCCGCCGGCACGCGCTTTCGCCGCCGGTGGGTTACGGCCAAATTAAAGGCGATTCGGTATAGCCACGTGTAGAACGCGCTGTGACGCTGGAACGAACTCAACTTGAGGTACGCCTGCACCAACGCCTCTTGGACGATGTCGCGCGCGTCCTCGGCGTGGCCGACCACATGGAAGATCGTATTGAACAACCGGTCTTGATAGCGCAAGACTAGCTGCCCGAAGGCTTCCGAGTGGCCTGCCAGGGCCTGATCAATCAGTTGGGCGTCGTCACTCACAGCATGCTCACAGATATGAGACGCGCCGAAGGGGGGCAAAAGTTCCCGCCTCCGCTGCGTTCGTTCATCTTGCCGACCGGAGGGTAAACTGTCAAACCCCCCACGACATGTTTCTATTCGGAGGCAGTAGGGGGCAATTGTTGCAGACGCAACACCGCAGAGGGGGGCGATTATAATCTTCGGCCGAGGCTCAAAAATCCTTTTCGCGTGAGCGTCATCAGTCAAGAACGAGAATTGCGTATCACTTAGTCATCAAAAAAGGGTCCGCCCGGTCCTCCGCCAGTCCGATATCGCCTAGACAAGATTACAGTGCCGTTTTTATAAGTGATTTCACCATCTTTGTATCTATAGCCAGATTCTTCCGTCCTGAACCGTGGGAAAACACCAGTCCATGGCATTCCGTTTTTGATCGTCACCACATTCCCATCGATCCAAAACTGCCCATCCCACTGTTTTCCATCTCGCCATGTTCCAACAGTGAGTAAGCTGTCCTTTTCGTCCCAGCACTTCTCCACACCATGCGGGCGACCATGGTTCCAGTGCTGAATATGAATCGTGCCAAATAAGTCGCTTGTCTCGAATTGCCAACCGTGTAATACCCCGTCTAAATACTGAGCTTGTTCAACTAATTCTGCTTGATATCCCCATCGACGATAGCATCCCGTGTAATCGGATGTAGGGTGGATTTTACAACATGGGCAACACAAGCCGGGCCAGAGATAGGCTTGGTACATATAGGTCCATCTGCTGCTCTGAAAGTTCAAAAAGTTGAGTAATACCAGTACCAACAGACCAGAAAAGTAGATGGCTAGCACATTCCTCTGTATGGGTCGAAAGAATAGCCCAATCTTCTGCGTAAAATGCGATGGTTTGACATCTCCTCGATTATTTGTCTTCGTCTTTCTCGTGACGCGTGCGGTTTGCATCAATACCGCTGGAAGCGTTAGTAATATTCCATAAAGCATTGTGTAGTGTGGACGACCTGGGCCAAGGCCAGAAAAATAACCGCGAATTGCCCAGGATCCCGTGCCATAAAGAGAAATTATTAAAAAAACAACGAAACCACTAACACCTACCAAAACGGTCCCTTTGTTTGGGTACACTAGCAATGCAATAATGCCAATGAGAGGAGTCACATGCACACATGCAAGTAATATCAATGGAAGCGATACATGAAGATATTGAAGACGCATACCGGCCTGTGCCAGCCCGAAAAAAGCAAGTGCGATAATTGCAAGTCGAAGTAGCAACAGCGACCAAGATAAGATTCTGTTCATGAATACTTCTTAGAAAAATGCAATTGGCATCGATTAGTATGCAGGCGATGCTCCGATGCGTTCCCTAGAATGTTACTCTTTCAATTGAAACAACCTAGCCAACGCATCGAGCAAGCCGCGCGGCACGCCTTGGCGCGATTCGTCGCGGAGCGATTCGAGCGGCGGATGCAATAGTTTGTTTACTAGCCGGTCGAAGGAATGGCGAATCTCGTCACGCTCGTGGTCGTTCAGGTCGGCCAGCTTGTTCAGAAGACGTTGCAATTCCTCTTCCTTCGGCTTTTGCCAGCCGAGCCGTAGCTGTTCGATCACCGGCCCGATTGCGCGATGATACATCTCGGCCATGAAGCGGGCCGTTTCCTGGTCGATGATATGCACGGCCGCGGGTAGTTCCTTGTCGCGCTCCTTGCGATTCCGCTGGCAGGCTGCCTGCAAGTCGTCGATCGAGTAAAGATAAACGTCGGGCCGATTGCCGATCGAAGGCTCGAAATCGCGCGGCACGGCCAAATCGAGAATCAGCATCGGGCGATCCGCCCGATCGGCCGTCATGGCAACGAACTGGGCAAGCGTGATAATCGGTTCGGAGGCGCCAGTGGTGCTGACGATGAGATCGGCCGCACCAATCGACTGGGACAATTCTTCCCAAGGCAGCGCACGGCCTTGCCACTGCCGGGCTAAAGCCTCGGCCCGCTCGAAATGGCGATTCACCACCGTGACGTTCCGAATGCCTTCCTCGCGCAAATAGCGCAATGTTTCCTCGGCCGTATCGCCGGCGCCGATCACTAAGGTTTGCTTATCGTCGAACCGTTCAAAAATTTGCCGGGCGAAATCGGCCACCGCCACGCTGGCCACGCTGATCCGCCGCTGGTGGATCGTCGTTTCGCCCGCCACGCGTCTGGCCGTTCGCAGGGCCGCTTGAAACACCGCATGTAGAAGCGGGCCGGTGTTGTCTTGTTCTGAGGCCGTTTGATAAGCTTGCTTCACTTGGGCCAAAATCTGCGGCTCGCCCAGCACCATGCTGTCGAGACTCGACGCGACGGTGAACAGATGGCGCACGGCCGTCTCGTCGCTATGGTGATAAAGATGCTCGATCAACTCGGCGGGGTCCAGGTCGTGGAATCGGGCCAGAAAATTGGCGATTTGCTCCAGCGTAGGCTCGGGCCGGCTCTCGGTCGCGGCATAGATCTCGACCCGGTTGCACGTCGAAAGCAACACGGCTTCGACGCCCGAAAAAACGCGACGCCATTGATCCAACGCCTGGCGGGTTTGCTCCGGCGTAAACGCCAGCCGCTCGCGCAATGCAATCGACGCGCCATGATGGCTACAGCCGACGACCTGCACTAACATGGTCGGCCTCCAACGGTGGAGGCGGAAAGAGGGGAGAGAGGAGAGGGGAGAGGGGATAGGGATTGGGGATTGGGGATTGGGGATTGCGGGATTGCGGGATTGGAATGAGAGACTAGGGGCTGGGGGCTAGAGGCTAGAGATTTCTGATTTCTGATTTCTGATTTATAATTTACCGCCGCTGTATCCTGACCCCTTAACCCTAAATCTTCCCTACTGACCACTGACCACTGGCCACTGGCCACTAATTTCTGGCCACTGACCACTTGTTCTGACCTCTGACCCCTGACCCCTGATCCCTGTCCCCTACCCTCTGACCTTTCCCAATGCCTGCTGCCGGCCAATAGCCCGATGGCCAAGACGATCACTAAGAACAAAAAGCTGGCCACGGTGAGATAAGCCACTTTGTGTCCCTGGCGAACGGGCCGATAGAAGGCATTGATCACTACGGCTACCAACAGCCAAGCAAACATAAGCCATGTGCTTAGCACAACGGGATCATTCCAAGGCAGCCGCGACATGCCATCATCGCGATGAATCCGATTCAGAACCATGCCGGCCAGAACGCCGATTCCCAGCATGAGAACGGACGCATAAATCGCTCGGCTGTTGGCCCATTGAAGCCATTCAAGGCTGGGCAGCCGAATTCCGCCGGCCAACGGCCGCTTGGCTTTCAGGTGACGAACCTGGCCGAAATACATAAGACCCGCCGCGAAACCGACCAATACCGAGACGGCGGCCAGCATGATCGAAATGCCGTGAACGGCGCCCCAAACCTTCGAGGCCGGCTCGCGCGCCAAGGGTTCGGCCGAGGCCAAAAACTTCGCCGCGCCGATCATGGCCATCGCCAGCGGAAGCAAAAAAAGTCCGAACGGCACTTTGGGATGTAAAACCGCCAAAAACAGATACACCAATACCAGCACCCAGGCCGCCACGAGATACCAATCGCGTTCGCTCGAAAGCGGCGCGCCGATCTGATGGACGGCGCGGTAGTAAAGAAACGCCGTATGGGCAACAAGCCCCGCCCCGGCGAAGCCAAGCGTGGCCAGTCCGCGCGCGCCGCGATGAAACAGAAGTCGATAAAGCTCCAAGGCCCACGCGATTGCGTAGCTCGATGCAAAACAGACGATGCTAACGCCGGAAAACATGGGATTGGCTATTCTTCCAGCCCGTATTCATTGAGCTTCTTATGCAACGTATTGCGGTTGATGCCGAGCCGTTCGGCCGCTTTGATTTGCACATTGTCGCACGAGGCCAACACCTGGACGATCAACTCGCGTTCCACGCGGTTGACGATCGAGGCAAACAAGTTCTCGGGATTCGGGCCGCCCGCTTCGATTCCCAATTGCACAAGCTCGGATGCCAGCATTTCAACATTGGCGCCCCGATGACGTCCGATGCGGCGCGGACGCCCGCCCAGCACGGTTTCGGGCAAAAGATCCAGCGTCAACTCGTCGCCGGGTGCCAAAACCACAGCCCGTTCGATGTAGTTTTGCAACTCGCGCACGTTGCCGGGCCAGGAATAATCCTGCAAGGCCTGCATGGCCGCCGGCTGAATGTAGGGCACGTGGCAAAAATTCTGCTCGTTGTAAATCTTCAAAAAATGACTGACTAGAGCAGGAATATCCTCGCGCCGTTCGCGCAGCGGCGGCAGATAAATCGAAACGACGTTCAAGCGGTAATAAAGGTCTTCGCGGAACCGCCCCGCCTCGGTTTCTTCCAACAGATCGCGATTGCTGGCGGCGATCACGCGCGTATCGACCCGGATCGTCTGCGTATCCCCCACCCGCTCGAATTCATGCTCTTGCAGCACGCGAAGCAACTTGACTTGGAGCTTAGGAGTGGTCGAATTGATCTCATCGAGAAAAACGGTGCCGGTATGCGCGGCTTCAAAACGTCCGGTGCGGTTGTCGATCGCGCCGGTGAACGCTCCGCGCACGTGGCCGAACAATTCGCTTTCCAACAAGCTTTCCGCCAGTGCCCCGCAGTTGACGCGCACGAACGGACCGCTGCCGCGCGGACTAAGCCGGTGGATCGCTTTGGCGATCAACTCCTTGCCCGTACCAGTTTCGCCCAACAGCAACACCGAAGCGTTCGACCGCGCAACTTGCCGGGTGAGCCGATAGATATTTTCCATGGCCGCCCCGGAACCAATCAGGCCGGGAATCGGCGGTCCCGTTTCGTTCAGATCGACGTTGATGGGGGTACGGGCCATGTCAGGGGTCAGGGATCAGAGGTCAGAGGCCAGAGGCCAGGGTAAGTTAGACCGTTGGTTCTTTAATTTGGCTTTCAATCAGCTTTATTTTCTCTTGGCGGCTGCTTCCAAACAGTCCAAGATCAAACTCAATACCTTTTGCGTCGCGGCATCCTGCTCTTTGCTTTCGTTGTAGCGATTGTATTGTTGCTGGATCTCGGTGGTGGTTAATAAAACACCATATTTTTCAGTGTTTTCACGAAACGCCTTGCCGGCGGCCTGACGCAGTGCAAGCGGCTGTGTAAACCGACTCGCCAAATCGACCAGCGCCCGCTGACTCTCGGCCGAATTCACCGAGGCCAAAACTTCCACCGCCTTCGGAGCCAATTTCGGATTGCGCAATGCCGTGAGCACGCAATCTTGCACGCGACGCAAGTCGTAAAGCTTGCGCGAGGTTTTGCTCAGTTCCGCCAACAGTTCGAGCGAGCGGGCCGCCTGCTGCTGACGTGTTTTGTAATCCACGAATTCTCGCGGAGCCAGTAGAGCCAATTGTTCATACTGCCACTTGAACGTTTTTTCGTCGAGCGACCGAGAGAATGCCTTGCTCAAGGGATCCAAGCGGGCCAACCGCTCGGCATCGTCCAGATAGCCGGGCCGGGCCACCAACGCCACGCGAAGCGATGCCGAACGCGGATCGCGCCGCAACTGCTGCAAAAGCTCCTCGGCCTCCGGACGGCTGATCGACATATCGATCCAAGCCAGTTCATAGTCGGGCGACTGCGCGGCCAACCGCAGCAGTTCCGCGCCATGGATGGCGGTATCGCCGTGCAAACCCAGGGCAGCCAACGAGCCGGCCCAATCGCGCGATCGATCGAGCGAAGGACTGCCGACCAAGGCACGCCGCTCACCCGAGCTAGAAGCGAAGAATCCCAGCGCCGCCGGAACATAGCTGGAGCCGGGGAACGGCTTCGTCGGCTTCAGTTTTACAATCGTCTCCAACGCCGCCATCCGCAACCGTCGATCGGGATTTTGCAGAGCCAACACCAGTGGCGCCGGCTTATCGCCCTGGTTGAGCAACTCCTCGGGCTTAATTTTGCCAAAGCTGATGTACCCAAGCGTTACCTTGGCTGCCTCCACGCAATTGTGGGCCATTGCATAGGTCAGAATATCATTGTAGGCTTTGACGCCTTCCCACTCTTTTCCCAAAATGGGAATATCCAAACTGCCGCTACGGCCAAAGTCTTCGAGATGTGCGACTGTTCGGAGGAGACCGACTTTTCGATCATCCGGCGCTAAAATGTAAGCATCCGACGCACATCGAAAGGCTGCGTCGAGAGCCAAGTCGTCGGGCGAGCAGGCGCTCGACACGCATTGCCGTTTCGACGCATCCCATTGCCACCGGATCGCCTTTTCGGCGGCGATCATTTCGTCCGGTTTGCTGCGCCGCTCGAGATACTCCCTTGCAGTACTCTCAAGGATTTTAATGGCCTCGGCCCGCGAGGGAACGCCGCCTTTCAAATGTTTCAGTGCCGCCGTGGCCGCCTCACGCACTTCGGGATCGCTCTTTTCCGACAGGCTGGGCATCAACAAATAGATTGCCGCTTTTCGATCGTTCATTTCGGAAAGCGTCAAAATCGCTTGTACTTTCAATTTGGCGTCAGCTTGGCTTAGAACGGCCAACAAGGGATCTCGCACGACTTGCCCCATGCCCGCCAATACCGTGCGAACGTTGGCCTGTTCGGCCGAACGCGCCGGATCGGCCAATACTTGCAACAACGGAGCGATG
>CAZNMP010000122.1:0-7712 GCA_964573875.1 uncultured Planctomycetaceae bacterium
ACGCTAACCATGTATTCGCCAAGCTACGCTTGGCCTAATTTGCAAAAGTCCAGTTTTGAGATAAATGTCCCAGATGGCGTCTTTCTGCCGGCGGCTGGGCAGGTCGAGAAACCAGATGCCGTCGAACCGCTCCGAACGGCTGAATTCGGGCGGTAGCTTCGAGATGTCGTTGCATGTGCAAATCACATAGCTGTCGCTCGTGCGATCGTTCAGCCATGTGAGAAATGTGCCGAACAGCCGCGCCGTCACGCCGGAATCGGTCTGGCCTGAACTGCCGACCCCCGCAAACGTTTTTTCAAGTTCGTCGATCATTACCACGCAGGGCGACATGGCGTCGATGATTTTTAACGCTTGCCGGATGTTTGACTCGGTCGAGCCGACCAGCGAGCCCATCAGCGAACCAATGTCGAGGACCAGCGTCGGCCTGTTCACTTCGTTGCCCAGACATTTGGCGAACTGGCTTTTTCCGCAGCCGGGCGGCGAAAGAAGCAGCACGCCCTTGGGCCGCTTGAGCGAATTGATCTCGCTTTGACGCCGCATTGAACGGAGGCAAAACGCCTTCATCGCCTGGAGGCCGCCCAAGCTGTCAAACCGTTCGCCGCCCCGGTACAACTGAAGCAGCCCACTTTTCTTTAGCGTTTGGCTCTTCAAATCCCAGATGGAGTCGGCGGCTAGACGCCCGTGTCTCACGAGGCTGAGACTGAATGCCCCCTCGGCCTCAAAGCGGGTTAGGCCACATGCCGCGTCAAGCACGGCGCCCAGCGTGTCGCCCTCGGGCAACTCACCATCTTCGGTGGCGATACCGCGGGCGATCTGTTCCAGTTGATCCCGGCCGGGTAGTTCATGGTCTACGACGACCATGAGTTTTTCCAGTTCCACCGGTACTTGGACCACGGAAGACAAAATGATGACGAACGCTCGGGATTGTTTGCCCGCGGTGATCTGCTGGGCCAGTGCCTGGACGATTTCCGGCGACTGCAAAAAACGGTGGAAATTGACCAGCACCAAAAGCGCTGACGTATCGGGCGACGCCAAGGCATGGAGCGAGCGAATGGCCGCCAGCGGATCATGCCCACCGACGTCCGCAGCCTGGGCTTTGTCTTGGTTGGGGATTTGCAGACCCCGCTCGATATCAAAGACAGCCAGACGCCACTGTTGTTCGTGGCATATTTGGGCGATTTCGGCCAGGGCATCGTCGTGTTCGGCGCTCTGAATCCAGATGCCGGTAAAACAAGCAGAAATGTATTCCAATAGTCGCTGTGAGAGGGTCATAAAGTCTTCCTTTTCGGTTCGAGATTGGTACGATGGTCGCTGGCATGGTAACGGTCCGGCATGAGTCATGGGCTGATCGAGGTAACATCGATCATGCGGTTATCGGCCCTGCTGGCGTTTTTGCCGTCGAGACCAAGACCATACGCAAGCCGCTGCGGAGGGACGTGCGCGTGCAATACGACGGCGACCACGTTACTGTTAATGGTTCTGTCCCAGATCGCGACCCCATTGCACAGGCTCGGGCCTGTGCATTTAGCCTGCGCGACATCCTTCTGAGATACACCGGCAATGATATTGAGGTTCGGTCGGTTGTGCTCTATCCCGATTGGTTCGTATGCAAGCAACCATGGGGCGTCAAGACATGGGTGCTCAACCACATGGCCTTCGTGAAGTTCCTAGAAAGGGAACCTCAACAGCTTCAAGCGAAAAGTGCTTGCGTGCTGAAGGCAGGACTCTGTCGATACATCTCAGACCGAGAACAGAGAAAGGATGGGCGGTGACAATCAGGTTCGCTGCTGTTGCATCTGTTGCGATTCCACCACCTGATGAAACTCGGTGGTAAGCTGTTCACCTGCCCGCCGACCTAGGGCCTGTTCAATAAACTTGCTCGCATCGCGACAAGTTGATCCGGCGAAACCGTGCGTCTGCACGGTCGTCGTACCCGTGGGAGTGACGATGATCTCGATTATCTTCATACGGATCCTCCGGTGACCTGAATAGTCAATTTCATGGAGCCATCAGCCAGTTGCTGCTCGGTTACGACATGGCCGTGCCGCCTCGCCTCGATCTTTGTCTTTTCACAGGCATAGGCTTGGAGAAACCGGTCCAGCCGTTGCGGATCACCCCATCGGCCGCCAAAGTTGTCAAACTTAACCTCACCACGGGCTGTATCGCACACCACGGGATACAACCAGTTCGGTAGTTGCACAGCCAGCCCTTCGACTTCGCCGCCAAAAAGTCGCGTTTTGCCTTGCACCGGCGCAGGCAGTCCCAAACGCTGACAGGCCGCTCGGATGGCAGCGGCATCTCTCACTTCGGTCTTGATGGTTACAACATGGGACACAAGAAATCCTCCTTCTATTTCAAACCACAAGGGTTTACAGGCCCGCTTTCATCAGGTTCGACCGTCGGTCCAGATAAATACTCCGTGCTGACGGCCTGCGTCGTCAGTGGCGCCAACTTTGGCTTGTCGGAAGCCAGATCCATGACCAAAAGTTCGTTGCGTTCGGGCGGAGATTTGGCTTCGGTCTGCAACCCGCGGACCAGGGCAAGACAGTAGGCCAATACCAGCGCACAGACGACCGCTACGCCCAACCACTCGAGGATGGGGACAAACATCGACTCGATAAGACGTCTCGCCGCCTGTTGCCGGCGTTCTACTTCCAGCGCATCCCGCTGCTTGGCTACGTCAGCCAACTGGTTTTGAAGCTCGTGTTGCATGGCTACCAGTTCTTTGCGCGATTGGCCTTCCGCCTCAACCAAACTCTTGGTCGTGTGGGCGATCTCGCGGTTCTGCCGGGCGATTTCCTTGTTTTGGGCGGCCTGACGATCAGCCGCTTCACGCGCAAGCTGGACAATCCGTTCGTCGGTGTTACAACCGGCAACCAGGCTAAGAATCGCAATCAAGATGCTGTAAATCTTGGGAATCTGAAACAGTAGGTTTTTGGACATGGGACCTCCGATGAGAAAGGACTTCGTGTACGAGGATTTCCAACGCCCTTTTCAACCGCATCTGGTGAACCAGGATGGTGATGGTAACAGCCAACGCTAACGCTAGGCTAGCCAAGATAATCACAATGGCCAAAATAACGTCCTCCAGAGAGATGAAAAAAGAAAGAAAACTCCAACACAAACGAGCGATTCGGAAACAACAATTGCCTAATCGGTCTCAGATAAGCAATGTCGGGAGGGCCGGGCACCGACCGAAGGTTGGTCGACGGAAGCCCGGTAAACAGCAGTTTTCGGCCCAGCACTATCCGACATTATTTACCTGAGCATCAATAAACTCAGGCAATGCACAATCACTCACAATCTTTTTGCTGAAGCTGTCCGGCTATTTTTTCGACAGCATAAACCGCACCGCCTATAAAACGGAGCATGGCAGCCCCCAACAGACAATGGAAAGCCGGAGGCAAGTGGCAAGAGACCAATGGCCGGGAAAAGCTAACCATCAGCCATCAAGGTACAATGCCATGGAAACAGGTCGTTGTTTAGTGATTCGATGATAAGGGCATGGCGAAGGATTGTCGATCTGCGATTTCTGTGACTGCAACGCCCCAGCATCACAAGAACCGACCACGGGCAGTGGGCAAATCGCTCTGCTGAAACAACGAGATCATCGTTGCTTGTGGCCCTCTCCGTATAAGATGTCTAGCGACTGGCACAACATATTTTATTTCTGGAAATAAAATTAGTCGCCCGACATAAAGCCAACGATGCCAGCCTGCTCGATGTTTTAGGCTGCTAGCATGTCAAAAAGATCGTCGGGTTCTTCGAACACGATTCTTTTTACCCTCGGCGTTTTTCGCTCTTGCACCCAGCATGTTGGCAAGTCTGCGCTGGATCGATGTATCTTTCTCGGCAAACCTCTGAATTGCGGATATAGCTTCCTAGACAGACGCACCCGGCATGGCAGAATCCCGACGGTTCTTGGCATCGTTCGACGGGGAATCGTCGCTCTCAATCACCTTTTCACAGTAATGCAACCACTGTTCCATTCCCGTGTCCCGACCGATAGATGGTTGCAGCAGGACCGGCATAGGCTTTCAACCAGCAGACCAGTCCTGGTATTTTGCCTGAAACGAAGTTGACCAAATCAAAATGATGCTAGAATCGGCCCAGCAATGGAACGAATGTGGTCGAACATTGCATAGACCGCAACCCATGAGGACGGACAAGAATAACCCCGAAAACTGCCATGCAAAACGCAACCTTCAATGACTCTGTTTCAGCCGCTTTTACCAAGATTTTGGGATAAAGAAAACGGCACAAACTCCAGGTGTACGTACACCCGCAAAGCAGGTTTTTAAGGGGGATGTGGGGTCTTTTGGCCAGCAAGCCGTATTACCGCAACTCGTTGATAATCAAAGGATTTACCGCATTTCTTGGCGTCTGTGGACTGATGCCGACTTTTGATTAGAAATCCGCTGCTCTATCCCTTGAGCTACGGGCGCAAAAAAATATCGCGAAACTTACGCCCTCCGCCGACTAACTCTCGCGGTTTATTGACGCTTGCACGGCCATTGAACCGAGGCCTTGGCATCGACCCGAAGGGTTGGTCGTTGGAAGGCCGAATAATGAACCAAATTGGTCATCGGTCGATTCACTGTCCCGGCAAATATCTATATCGTCTTATAAAAAAAGCCACAAGCGTTTTCGGCTAGCGGCTCGAGGAGATATGCGGCAGTATTTCTTCTAGTACACCCCACAGGGCTTGAACCTGTAACCTTCGGTTCCGTAGACCGATGCTCTATCCAATTGAGCTAGGGGTGCAAATCTCCTGCAAATGCACTTCCACCCGGGGGGTGCAAGTGTTAGACATATAAGGATACCATCGACCGTTCGCGCTGCCAAGCCCTATAGGCTTTGGTATTTTGTGAGCCACATAGAACAATGCTCCAAAAGAGATCATCCGCCTTTCGCGACTATATCGGATAATGGTTTATGAAAAACAAAACGACGGTTTTTGGCAGGCATACCGCGCTGCCCCCTCGGCCCCTCTCCCGCAAACGGGCGAGGGGAGACGAGAAAGGCGGACGATCTCAAAAGGAACGCCATTTGCTCTTTTTGATCCATCAGCGACAGGGTATCATGGGAGTCGTCAGAAAGGAATCTGCCTCACATGAATGGATTCGACTCTTCCACCGTCCTATGGCTCTTCATTGGAGCCCAAGTCCTTGGTGTTTTTAGCGCTTGGTTTGCTCGTCTAAGTGAAGGCTCCCCTCGCCAGCAGGTAATCCACTGGTTGTTTTTTGGCATTCTCTCCTTAATGGGGGTAATTACCATCTTGGCTCTGAGCATTGGGCCCGGCTGTTGGATTGCCTGCTCCACCACCTTGGCTTTCATGATCCTGACGGTTACCTGTGACTTTCGGCAAAGCCACGAATCCAATACCTGGTGAGCTGGACAATCGTCAATCTACTCCTATCGTGAGAACGGGTTCATCGGTTTGTTTTGTAAAAGGTGCCCGAAGGTGGCATTGTTATTCTTACAAAGCCTGAATCTGGCGTGGTGAAATTCTGGTTTATTTTGGTCGCTGCCTAGCCTACCCCCCGGTACAACCAGAATACTTTGCCAGCGTCGCCCAATTTGGCGCCTATCTTGCCCGTTATTTCCGCGCAGACCCATAAAATCGAAAAAAAGCTTCCTTTCGGTAGAACCGGCCAACCGAAACCTATATTCAGGCAGCAATCACCGGAAAAGCGCGTTGCCTGGGGGGGCAATTCCGCGATCCCGTCCGCAATGAGTTGCGGCGCGGCGGGCCCTCCTAGCTAGTATCTCGCCCATTCCGTTGCTCGGCTGACCACACCAATCTACCGACTTGCCCGTGGTGTCCATCCACGGGGTGAATCTTTAGGAGGAGGGAGAAAATGCGACGTTTTCTGACGGGTTTCGCGATGGCTGCTTTTATCGCCATGGTGCCTGGCTTTGCACTTGGCGGTAACCAAGAGGTTGCCGAACAGATTGCTCGCAATCTGCGGAATAGCGGCCAGATGAGTGATTACAAAATCGGCGTGAAGTTCCAAGAGGGTACAGCTTGGGTTCGCGGCCGGGTACAAGATGAGGAGCAAATGAACACGGCTCTAAAAATCGTGTTCAAAACTCCTGGTGTTACCCGGGTCGTGAACGAGCTTGCCGTTGCTCCGACCGAAACCGCGAAGACGGCGGCTTCGGCGAGCGAAGACAACCCGCTTCGCGAACAGCAAATGCAAAAACAAAGCCTTGTGAAACGTCTGGAATCCATGGTGCAAGGCAACTCGGAACAAGAGAATGCCCAGCACGTTTCCAGTTCGTACGCTCCTCAGCCGGTTGAAACCGTTTCGGCTGAAGAGACCGAAGAAGCTCCGCAACCGGTTGCCGTGCCGCAACGCGCTAAGCCCATGACCAAAAAGGCCTATGTGGCTCAAGCCAACACCCGTGGCCCGGTCGCCCCGAACGGCGCTCCGTTGCCCATGTACACCGCTGCCAACCGCGCCGGTGTTGCTCCGGCCCGCTACGACCAGCCCTGTATGCCGAATTATGCTTGGCCAAGCTATGCAGCTTATCCTAACTACGCTGCCGTAACCTATCCCAAGCAATACTCGGCCACCGCTTGGCCCTACATCGGCCCCTTCTATCCCTATCCGCAAGTCCCGATGGGATGGCGGAAAGTGACCTTGGAATGGGACGACGGCTGGTGGTTCCTTGATTTCAAAGATCAGCCCGCTAGCTGCTGGCATCGGTAGAAAAAGGTATTGTGATCGACCGACAACCAATGAATCCTAAAAAAGCCAATGATCCCAAGCCGACCAGAAGTTGGCCCAATCATCGCCAAAAAGCAGTCGTCTGACCGATCATTAGCATTCTAGGCAATTACAAAACCCTCACCCGGAACTCCGGCGTGGGGGTTTTTTGTTTCTTGGCTCCATATTTTCCTCGTTTTTTTCCTCATTACCAGAAAAATCTGCAAGTCCGGCACAATTTAACACGATATGTATGTGTAACCAGGGCATAGCCCCAAAAATCTTGTCGAGGAGATACGGATGTCTACCAAGGCCACCTACACCGTACACAAAATACTGGGTCTTTTATTACTGCTGTGTCTTACGGGATGCACAACGGTCGCCGGGCCAAACCTTGGCGTTTGGTGCATACCGATCCCAGTATCGCCGTTCTTCCAAAAAATGCCGGAAGATAAGTTCTGGAACCACGAGCGTTACGAACGGATGCCCGTGCTGGGCCCGATCACGCCGAATTGTCCCACGGCTGCATTAGACGCTCCGTCGGAAGACGAAGTGATGCGTGCCTTGGAGAAAGCGAAGCCTATCCAGGGCGGACTTCCGGGAATGCATGAAATCCAACGCACGAATGTGCGTATCGTAACCGAGCCGATCGCCGACTACATCGATCCGCCGCGTGAGTATCCACTGGTTGGCCCAGCCCAACTCCACCATGCCCACTACAAGTGCATTGTGTATTATAGCGAAGTAACTCGCGTTGGCTGGCCGATTCCGTACACCACGACCGATGAAGATTGCCAGGAAGTGGTTTACATTGATCACGACCACCTCCACATGGTCGGCAATGTCGATCCAGGTCCGGGCACCGGTTATTAAACCGAAGCCATCTTGACAATCAGTCCGTAAATCAAAAACCTCAGCGGTCGCAAACCGCTGAGGTTTTTTTATTGGTGCGTCAGGCATGACGCGCAGCGTCATGACCTGACGCTGGCAACCGGGGAG
>CAZNMP010000123.1:0-7687 GCA_964573875.1 uncultured Planctomycetaceae bacterium
ATCTGGTGACTCGAAGCGACCTCGGCCAGATGGATGTCCGAATCGAGGCAGACTTTCTCGAAATCCGTCACCCCCTCCGAGGCAGGCGTATTGTCGAGATACTCGGCCACGGTATTCGGATCAAACCGCTCATTGCGGTCCGACAAGTCGGGCGCGCCAAGCCGCATGCGCCGCATTACGTCGCGAATGCGATGCACCAAGCCCGTGGCTACCTCGCTTTCCTCGATCTTCTTGCCGATGTCTTGCGCATCGTTCGGTTCAAGGATCCCATCCAAATACGCCAATAAAGTTCGTAATGTAAGTCGCATAGGTCACCTCCTATCTGTATTAGTGCTGGCCGAAGACCAATTTCGTGCAAAAAAAATCGGAAACCTATTGATCTTTATGTTGATTATCATTATAATCATTTGTGGTTTTACAAGGGATTTACCCTTCTCCACTTGAAGGGAAACCTTTGCATCGCTAGCGTAAGGGATGTAACCAGCAAGGAATAAACGCATGGCTCCAGAACAATCGAAAACACCCCTCGGATTGGGAACACTATCGCTTCACGCCGGTCAGGCCGCCGACCCGACCACGGGCTCCCGAGCCGTACCGATCCATCAGACCAGCAGCTATGTCTTTCACGACACCGCCCACGCGGCTAATCTGTTTGCGCTGAAGGAACCCGGCTGGATCTACACTAGGCTCATGAATCCCACGACCGATGTGTTCGAGCAGCGGATGGCCGCCTTGGATGGCGGCGTCGGCGCCCTGGCCTTAAGTAGCGGGATGAACGCCATCGCCGTTGCGCTTCTGAATCTGGTTCATGCGGGCGGGCACGTCGTTTCGGCGGCCGCGCTCTACGGCGGCACAATCACCCTGTTGGGCCAAACGTTCAAACGTCTTGGGATCGACGTGACGTTCGTCGATGCCACGAAACCGGAGAACATTGCCAAGGCGATTCGGCCGAATACGCGCGCCGTTTACATCGAATCCGTGGCGAACCCCAAAAACGACGTACTCGATTACGCGGCAATTGCCGACATCGCTCACGCCCGAGGGCTCCCCTTGGTTTGCGACAACACCGTGCTGACGCCCGTGCTGTTTCGTCCCTTTGAGCATGGCATCGACATCTCGGTGTATAGTGCCACGAAATTCATCGGCGGTCACGGCACCAGCCTGGGCGGCGTGATCGTCGATAGCGGTAATTTCGACTGGGGCCGCGAACCGGAAAAATGGCCGCAATTCACGGCCCCCGATCCTTCTTACCACGGAGCGGTTTTTTACGAAGCCGCGGGCCGCGCCTGCTACATTACCACGTGCCGCACGCATTGGCTCCGCGATTTGGGCGGAGTCTTAAGCCCCACCAACGCCTTCTTGTTCCTGCAAGGCTTGGAAACGCTCCATCTGCGGATGCCGCGCCATTGCGAGAACGGACTGGCTGTAGCCCGCCATCTCGAAGCGCATCCGCTGGTTAGCTGGGTCAATTTTCCAGGATTGCCGTCGCATCCGGGCTATAAGCTTGCGCAAAAATACTTGCCCAAGGGCTGCGGCTCGATTTTGGGATTCGGCATCAAGGGCGGCCGCGCAGCCGCGCAAAAATTCATCGAAGCCGTCCGACTCGCCTCGCATTTGGCCAACATCGGCGACGCCAAAACGCTGGTGATTCATCCCGCCAGCACAACCCACAGCCAGCAAACGCCCGAAGAAATGCTGGCCGCAGGCATTACCGACGATTACATCCGCGTCAGCGTCGGACTAGAGGATATCGCCGATATTTTGGCCGATTTGGACCAAGCCCTTCAGGCTTCGCAAAAATAACGTATTTTTTTGCGACGTCCCAAGCGGCCTAACCGACAACTGAAAACCGACAACTTTTAACGACTCGATGGCCAACGATAATTTCGACAGCAGCGACAGTGTGCGGAGCGCCAAACCGCTGAAATACATTCAAACGGTTACGTTTCACGAACCCTTGAATTTGGAACTCGGCGGCCGATTGCCCGAAGTGACCGTGGCCTTCGAGACCTACGGGCAGCTCAATCCGCAACATGACAACGCCATCTTGATTTGCCACGCCCTGTCGGGTGATTCGCACGTCGCTCAACACGACGCCGACGACGATCCCGGGTGGTGGGATATCTTGGTGGGGCCGGGCAAGCCGATCGACACCAACCGATATTTTGTCGTGTGCTCGAACATCCTTGGCGGATGCCGTGGCACGACAGGCCCCAACAGCATCAATCCGGCCACCGGTCGGCGCTACGCCACCGAGTTCCCCGTGGTCACGGTCGGCGACATCGTCGAAGTGCAGCGCATGTTGGTCGATTACCTGGGCATTCAGCAATTGTTGAGCGTCGTCGGCGGTTCGTTGGGCGGACACATGGTCATGGTTTGGGCCACCCGATACCCGGATCGCGTGGCCGGCGCGGTCGGCTTGGCCACTTCGCCGCGGTTAACGAGCCAGGCCTTGGCTTTCGACGTTGTCGGCCGCAACGCAATCTTGCGTGATCCGGCCTACCACAAAGGGCAATACTACGAGGCGGGGCATGGTCCAAACGTCGGCTTGGCCATCGCGCGCATGTTGGGGCACATCACCTATCTTTCGCGCGAAGCCATGATGAAAAAATTCGACGCTCAGCGCCTTCGGCCTCGCGACGTGCATACCCAGTTCGAAACCAAATTCGCCGTCGGTTCGTATCTCGCCTACCAGGGCGACCGATTCGGCGAGCGGTTCGACGCCAACAGCTATCTAACCCTGACCATGGCGATCGACCTGTTCGACCTGGGCGAAACCAGCGAAAAGCTGACCGCCACGCTGGACCAGTCGAACTGCCGCTGGCTTCTCATCAGCTTCAGCAGCGATTGGCTGTTCCCTCCGTTCCAATCGCAGGAAATTGTCGATAGCTTGATCGCGGCCAACAAGCCCGTCAGCTACTGCAACGTGGAAACCGATTGCGGGCACGACGCTTTTCTACTGCCCAACCAGCTTGACGTTTACGGCGAGATGGTCCGCGCGTTTCTGGCGAATTTACGAGACCAACAACGTTTGACAGAAGGCGAAAAAGCAGCCGAGGCCGTGGACTCCGAATCCAGGGCTCTGGGTTCTGGAATCAACCAATCCGAAATCCCAAATCACCCAATCACCAATCCTCCCCCTCCCGTCCCTGCCTTAGATCCCGCTTCGCCCACCAGCATTTTCCACCATCATCGTCTCGATTACGAAACGATTTTGGATTTGATTCCGCCGAGCGCAAGCGTGCTCGACCTCGGTTGCGGCACGGGCGGGCTTTTAGCTCGACTCCGCGAGCGAGGCCATAAGCATCTGCTGGGCATCGAATGGGATCAGCAGGCCATCGTCGCTTGTGTCCGCGACGGGCTCGACGTTATCCAGGCCGACTTGAACAAAGGTCTGCCCGCCATGGCCGACGGCCAGTTCGATTTCGTCGTACTCTCGCAAACTTTGCAGACGGTGCTCGACGTGGCGCAGGCATTGCGAGAAATGCTCCGCGTCGGACGCCGGGGCATTGTCAGTTTCCCCAATGTGGCCTATCGAAAACTGCGCGCCGAACTGGCCAATCAAGGCCGCGCGCCGCGCGTTTATGTCGAACACGGATACCAGTGGCACAACACGCCTTATGTGCGGTCGCTCTCGATCGCCGATTTCGAGGATTTCTGCCGCGACCAAGGCATCACCATCCTCGAACAGATCGCTCTCGACACCGAGGCGGACATTCGGATCTACGACGACCCCAATCTCAACGCCGACGTAGCCGTGATGGTCCTAAGCCGCTAAATAGCCGTGGTGCGTTATTCTTCCGGGAAGATCATCGCCTCGGCAAACGCCTGTTGAAATTCCACGTCGGTCGAAAGGTCGATATGTTCGGTACGGCGGGCCAGTTCCTCGGCCTGGTGCCTCATGCGTTGCGACAATGCCGTCAGCCGGGCGCCGGCCAACGAGGTGTTGCCCATGTAACGGATGCGACGATGCTCGATGGCGTGGGGAAGCAATCCGATTCGCTGTGCATTACTGCGCCGTATAAAATTACCGAAGCCTCCGCCGATCAATACTCGCTGCAAATCGCCCGGTTCAAGCCCCGCGCGCCGCAACAGGATACCGATGCCGGCCCGAATGGCGCCCGTGGCAAGTTGCAATTCACGCAGGTCGCGCTGCGTCAGTGTGATCGGCCGACGGTGGCCCGCTTCCTCCGCCGAAGCCAGCAGAAACGACGCCCGCCCCTCGGCAACGATAACGCGCCGGGCCAAGTCTGGAATTACGCCGGCCGGCAACTCGTCGGGCATCAGCAAACGCCCCTGCGGCGTCAGGATGCCATGCCGCAACAGTTCGGCCGCGGTATCGATCAAACCCGAGCCGCAAAGCCCCAACGGCGGAACATTGCCGATGACATTGATGCGCAGATGATCGTCGGCAACGACTTTTTCGATAGCACCGTTGCAGCCGCGCATGCCGCAGGAAATGCGAGCGCCCTCGAAGGCGGGCCCGGCGGCGGTCGATGCCGCCATCAGCTTTCCGCCCGCTTGGACCACAATCTCGCCGTTGGTTCCAATATCGACCAACAACGAAGGGCCGTCGGCGTCCGACAACCCAACAGCCAATATCCCGCCGACCGTGTCGCCGCCGACGAATCCGCCAATGACGGGCAACGCATAAGCGATGCCCCGCGGGTGAATTTGCAATCCCAACTCCCGGGCCGAAAATGCCAGCCCGCATCCCACGGCGGGCGTAAACGGCACCTCGCCAAGCGGTTTGACATCGACGCCGCACAGCAATTGCTGCATCGTGGTGTTGCCCGCAAAGGTCACTGCGTAAACTCGATTGCGCGGAATGCCCGACGAATGGCACAATTGGCCGATCATCGCGTCGGCAGCCTCGACAACACATTCCTGCAATTGCCGCAATCCATCGGGGTTTTGCCGCGTATGCAAAATGCGCGATAACACATCGTCGCCGAATCGGGTTTGCGGATTCAGTTGCGATGCAACCGCCCATTCGCTGCCGGTGCCCAAATCGACCAGAACCGCCGCGAGGGTCGTGGTGCCGATGTCGAAAGCAACGGCAAACGCATCATTTTCGGTTTGCCCGGCCTCAAAATCCAGCAGACGATCGCCGGCCAAAACCGCCGTGCCTCGAAATTCATTTTGGCGCAACCGGCAGGGCAACTCATGAAGCAGCGAACGGTCGATTTTCAGAGGCCCCGCCTGCAAAACTTGCTCCAACCGCAACAAATCCGGGCGATCGTCGCCACGACTGGGCAACGGCAACTCCAAATATCTTTTTCGGACCGGCGGATCGTCGGACGCGGAAACGGAACTTTCGGTGTGGACCAAAATTTGATGTTCCGCGACCGTGCGCTGGGCCGGCGGGATCTCCACCTCAGTTGGCCCGATAACCGCCGACTGGCAGGCCAGCCGCCAGCCCGCATCCAGTTCTTCCGACGAGAGCCAACGACGCTCGACGGCCGTCGGCTCGGCCGCCCCCACGGAAACGATCACCCGACATTTTCCGCAAATGCCTTCGCCGCCGCAGGGAACTTCGAGCACCAATCCCGCTTCAGCCGCCGCTTCGACCAACCGCGTGCCGGGCAACACGTAAGCTTCCCTGCCCGACGGTCGGAAGGAAACCAAAACTTCCGGCTCGCTCATGTGCCTGCTCCTTCCGAGGCTTGGCTTTGCACCTGCTGCAGAAGTTCAACAAACTTAGCCGCCGTGGGAGTAAACACTTTGCGCTGCCGATGGATGATCCCGATCGGACGTCGCAACTCGGGAGCAATCAAGCGGACCGCCACCAACGATCCGCTTTGAACTTCGGCCCGAACCGTGGGCTCGGGCAAGATACTTACGCCGGCCCCGATTTGCACCGCCTGCTTGATGGTTTCGATGTTGTCAAACTCCATGACGATGTGAATATTGACGGATCGTTGCCGGAGATGGCGGTCGATCTCCTTGCGGATGCTCAGATCGCGGTCGAACGCGACAAAATCCTGGTTGCGGAGTTGTTCGGCCGTTACCGCTTCGAAGGACGTCAACGGATGACCCGGCTGACAAACCACTACCATCCGCTCGGATCGCAAGGGAATCACATTCACGTCGGGCGACGCCGTCGGGTAAGACATGATCCCCAAATCAACTTCGGCGTTCAACACAGCATCGAAAACTTTGTTCGGCCTAAGATATTCGAGTCGGACCTTCGCCTTGGGATACTGACGCATGAAATCCTGCATGCAGCGACTCATGTCGTGCAAGCCGACGGAATAAATCGACGCCACGCGCACCGAACCGCTGATCTCCATTCGCAACGAACGCACCCGCGCTTCCACCGAATCGTAGAGTTCCAATACCTCGCGAAACCCCTCGTAACAAGCTTGGCCCTCGGGCGTAAGAACGAATGGCCGCTTCGAACGATCAACCAACTGGGCGCCAAAATGCTCCTCGACCCGGTGGATCGACTGGGTAGCCGCCGACTGACTCACGTCGTTGATCTTGGCCCCTCGCGAGAAGCTCTGATGCTGGACGACATCACAGAATATTCGCAACGTTTCAATGTTCATAAGCTGACCTTATCATAAGATTAGCTTATGTTCAATGGGGATGGTTTTATTGCGCTGCGGATTTTGAGCCCTCGGGCGAGCCGCTAATGGGCGATCCCGGCGGCAATGGCCGGGCGGCAATTGTATACCCCAGACGGTATAATTCCTTGCGAATTTGCCGAAATGCATCAAAACCGTCGGGATAAACCCAGATGGTTAGCGTCGTGCGGCCTGGCATGATCTTAGCCAAGGTGCGACGAAAATCCGACCCTTGTTCCAGAGCCAACCGAACCGGCTCGCCCAATTCATTCGAGGTCGGAATCAGCGTCCAACGCTGCAACCGCGCATAGCTGCCGCCTCGACCGGTTCCTCGGGGACCATCCGGCGCGACATCATGCCGCTCCAGAGTATAACGAAGCCGAAAACCATCAATCGGCCCGACGGTCTCCGTCATCTCCGGCTGGTCGGCCAATTGATACACCTTGCGTTTGGCCTGCTCTTGAAACTGCTCGACTAGCGGCTCGATAGGCACGAACACCACCCGGCCGTTGGAAATCATCAAGTGAGATTCCGGCCCGTCCACCGACCGGCTGATCGGCGTAGGATAACTTTCGATCACAACCGGAGCGGCCTGGGTATTTTCCACCTGATCGCGCTGACGATTGATCTCATCTAGCTGAAACCGCATCTCCGACAGACTTTTCGTCGCGTCGAAATCAGCTTGTTTCGCTTTATCCAACTGTTGGCGATGTTGATCGAGCTTATGCTCGACGGCCGAAACCATCGTGGCCAAAACATCGCGTTGCATTGCACGCTGGGCAACCTCTTGTTGCAGGCCGCGCACTTCCTCGGCCTCCTGCCAAACCTCGGCCCGAAGCGTTTGTTCCGCGGTCGCTTCTTTTTCCAACGCCTTCGCGGCCGGCGATGCGGGAATCGACAGCTTCACCGGCATATTCCGAATGCGCATCCCCTCCATAACCACCATGATAATCATGATGCTAACCACGCTGGCAACGATATCCAGAAAGGAATCGCTGTTCACAGGCTCGGCATTTTCAGAAACGCGACGCGACATGATTAGAATTCAAAATTGGACGATCAGAAACCAGCGATAATTGCCACTGACATCCGATCGCGGATAGCTCCCTATAGCTTCT
>CAZNMP010000124.1:0-7681 GCA_964573875.1 uncultured Planctomycetaceae bacterium
ATGTCGTGCTTCATTATTCCAAGGGAGGTAATGTGGCGGGAAGCTGTATATTTTTCCAAATCATCGCATTCGCGAAGAAACGCAGAGTTCGCCCCTTCTCCCCATAATTGTACCCCATAATCCGCATTCGTGCGAGGCGTATCGGCAACATCCATGTTTCCAGAAAAACTCACGTGTTTCATTTGCACATCATCAATCCTGGTGTAGAGTTTCCATGACTGAAGCTTTGCGAAGGCATGTTATACCAATTTCACCTTGAATAGCGATTCGCCGCGTGTTGATCCTTCGGAAAAACACGCTGTTCGAGTCATAATAAACGAGCTATTTCTAGGTGGAAACCGTATTTCCGTTTAGATGGGAGAAACGAGGAATGAAGAGGTTAATAATTCTAGCGGTTTTAGGGATGCTGATGACCGGCATGACAGGTTGCCGGTTCATGGAGTGTCTATTCCGTGGTCCGGCGTGCCAGCAGCAACAGCAAGCGCCGACGACGGTGATCGCCAGCCCCTGTGCAAACCCCTGTGAAACCCCCTGCAGCAGCCCCTGCGCCACGACGACCGTCGTGACCCCCGGCCCGGAAACCACCTATACGCCGGCGCCGTCTCGCTGAACGATAAGGAGATCCCCACCATGAAGCGATTAATGATTTTGGCCGTATTGGGCATTTTACTGAGCAGCGCGGCGGGATGCCGCATTGCTGAATGCTGGAAGTATGCTTGGAACTCCCGGTTCCATCCGCAACAACAACAGCAAACGGTCGTGGTCGCCGAGCCCGCCTGTGTCGTGACGGATACATGCGCCAGCCCGTGCGAAACCCCGTGCAGCGCAGCCCCCGTGATTACGCCCACGCCCATTCCGGCCCGCTAACGCGCGAAACAATGTTCATCGCGCGTCGGCCGCGGCCTCCTGAACGCAGCCGACCGCGATGGACGCCGGACAAGTGTGCCCTTGCCACCAGCGCTTCACACGCAATAGTTGCGTGCGCAACGCCGGCAAGGGAAAATGGCTGAATCGCAAGATCGGAAGCAGGCGGGTCTGAAAATACCGCTTGCTCTCGAACGATCCGGCGCCCATATCGTACATAGAATCTCCGCGCGCGAAGCTGTCGCGCAGCGTATAGGCCAGCAATATGTTGCCTGCGCCTTGCCGGCAACGTGCGGCATCAAATCCGCGTCGCAGGCCGTATAAATAGCCGTGATGGTGATACCCATACACAAAGGCCGCCGGCACGCCGTCGATCGATAATAAGTTCAGATCTACGCTTCCCAACGCTGCCGCGGCTTCATGGCATTCTCGAAAAAATCCACGCACCGATTCGTGCGAAAGCGTGGTGCCGTCCGTCGCGGAACTCTGCCAACTTCGCCGGGCGATTTCTTCGCAAGTATCATAGAGATCCCATCGAGGCAAACCTTCGCCCTGCGCCGATCCTAGGGGACGATAACGCAGGTAGGTAATTTTGCCCTGCTCGGCAAGTTGACGTTCGGCATGACGAAACCGACGCAGCCATGCGCCTTTTCGCGATTTCCAATACGATTCCCATGTTCCCGTCAAATCTACCACGGCTGCTTGATCGCTAACCGTCGGAAATGCTTGAAAACCGGCCGCGAGCATCGCTCGTTGGGCCATTTCCGGATCCGTGCCCGGAGCGCCTTGCCAACGTAGTTCCAAAATGTCCCATTCGCGCCGTGTTTTTCGCACGTGAAGCAAACCCGCTTCAAGCGTTCTCTCGGGAGTAGGGCCCAGCGGCCCGTAGAACGACCCCCAATCGTGCAGAGGGAAGGTCAGCGTGCGGATGGTGCCTACATGCGTCTTCTCACGGCGGATCACCAACGGCACGATGCCGATGAGTTGGTCCGAGTCTCGAACCAACAACGCCCGCAACTTTTGATCGCGGCCAAAGTGTCGCCAGTAGATTTCCAGCCAATCGAGCGAATGGAAAAATGATGCGCCAACCGTTTCGGCAAATAAACTCCCCCACTCTTGGCGTATGCCCGCCAGCCGCTCGATCTGGTTGATTTCTTCTACTTGAAGCATAGAGAAGTCTAGGTTATGAGCTAGGTATCAGGAAAAGGACTCAGCGTTTTTGCAGTGGAAACTATATTCACCCTATTGAGCCCCCTGGTGGTGGGTATCTAAAAAATTCTAGTCCCTAGCCTCTAGCCCCTAGCCTCTAGCCTCCGGCCCCAACCCCTAGCCTACGGCCCTGAGAATTGATAGAAATACTAGGGTAGTGGTTTGCTAGTTCCTTACAGATTTTTGGAGAGTTTCAATGGCAGCAGTAGTAGACGCTGAAAAATGCACCGGTTGTGAGTCCTGTGTTGAGTCCTGTCCGCTGGATGCAATTTCGATGAAGGACGGCATTGCCGTCATCGATCCCGACACCTGCGGCGATTGCGGCGCATGTGTCGACGTTTGCCCGGTCGAAGCGATCAGCCTCGAGTAGTCGTCGGCTGGCGTTCCAAGATTGCGTAAATCCCGGTGGGGCGCGTTGCGCGCCCCGCCTTTTTTCATTGCGCGGCGGAGAAGCTCTCTCTATGTCCGAATCGAAACACGAAGGACCGATCGAAATTCCCCTGGTCGGCGATCTGACCGACAATATCGCCGGTCTGTGCGACAAATTGCTCTCGGTCGAGCCGGGCGGACGGTGCATCCTTTATTTCGATTCGCTCGGCGGAAGCCCCTACTGCGCCATGGCCCTTACCTCGCTGATTATGCTGCGCGGCATCAAGGCCACGGGCATCGTCGCCGGTGAATGCTCGTCGGCCGCCATCTGGCCCTTCGCGGCCTGCACGCGCCGCATGGTCACGCCGTTCAGCGTGCTGCTGTTCCATCCCATGAAATGGCAAAGCGAGGAAAACGTTGGCCTCGGTGAAGCCGCCGAATGGGCGAAACATTTCGCACAGTTGGAATCCGATATGGACCGCCTTCTGGCCGAGCTCTTCCGCTGTCCTGCGGAAACCATCGACCAGTGGGTGCGTGCAAATCGTTATGTGACGGGCCGCGAACTGGCCGAAGCGGGCTTGGCCGAATTAGTCGAGCTTAAACCGCTCGGCATCCTGAAAAAACGTTCATGACCGATCTGTTGATTCACGTATCGCGCCGGGCCATGGCCTCGGAATTCGAGGTCCGTTTTCCCGCCGATCGCTATCCCCAAGGCACCGAAGCCTCTCTCGCTACCCTCGATCAAGTCGAGGCCCTCGAAGAACAGCTTTCCTACTTCCGCGCGACAAGCGAAGTCAGCCGCGTGAATCTTTTGGCGGCCGAGGAACCGGTCCATGTTTCGCAATCGCTTTTTAACCTGTTGCAGCAGGCGATCAAGCTATACGAGGAGACCGAAGGGGCCTACGATATCACTTCGACGCCGCTTTGGGAGGCATGGGGGTTTGCCCGCCGTGCCGGCGAAATCCCTTCCGATGCCCAACTGGCCGAGGCTCGCGCCTGTGTAGGCAGTCATCTCGTCGAACTAGATCCTACATGCCAAACCGTTCGGTTTCGCAAGCACGGCGTAAAAATCAATCTAGGTAGCATCGGCAAGGGATACGCCTTGGATGTCTGCGGCGAACGATTGCAGACGCAAGGGGTGGACGATTACGTGATCCACGGGGGGCAAAGCAGTGTTTTGGCCCACGGGCGTCCGGCGTCCGAACAGTTCGATGCATGGGAAATCGGCATTCGCCATCCACGACAGCCCGGTCGGCGATTGGGAGTTGTTCGGCTTCGCAATCGAGCTCTTGGCACCTCCAGCGGCCAGTTCCAAGGGTTTCGCTATCGCGGACGACGCTATGGGCACATCCTCGATCCTCGCACGGGCCAACCCGCCGAGGGCGTTTATTCGACCACCGTTGTCGCGCCGACCGCTGCGCTGGCCGACGCTTTATCAACAGCTTTTTATGTCATGGGACTCGACAAAGCATTGGAATATTGTCAAGCACATCCGGATATTGGACTGTTCATGACCTGTCCGGACCCGCATGGTGAAAACATGGCGATTCATACCGTTGGATTTCGAGAAAATGAATTGATTCGTCACGATGCCTAGCTGCCATCCACCCGAAAGAATGTCCTACGCAAGGCAAAACTTTTCCCCCTGGCCCGCTAGACGCTAGCCGCCGCTTGGAGGTAAAATGCGCTCTGCTACGAAGAACACTTATTCGTCCTCAACCTGGGAAAGATGAACATATTTTTGGCGCCTAGTTCCTACTTGGCGATAACCCTGGTGCTGATACTGACCGGATCGGGTCTGCCTCTCCCGGAGGAGGTCCCCATCATCACCGCTGGGATTCTGTCGGCCAACGGAACCCTAGATCCCCTGGTTGCCTTCCTTTGTTGTCTTTTCGGCGCTTTAGTGGGCGACTGTATCATGTATTGGATCGGCTATCACTTCGGCCGAGGCGTGTTGCGGGAGCATCGGTGGTGGGCTCGGTTTATTACCCCCGAACGCGAAGATCAAATCGAGGAAAAATTCCGCCGGCATGGGTTGAAGGTGTTTTTTCTGGCTCGTTTTCTCGTCGGATTGCGGTCTCCCGTGTATCTGACGGCCGGAATCTTGCGAGTTTCGTTCCGGCGATTCGTCGTCATTGACTTAATCTGCGCCACCGCCGTCGTCGGTACCTTTTTTTGGTTGACCTACTTTTTCGGCAACCATATCGCAGGTTGGATTCGCGATGCCGAGGTCTTGCTGACCATCTGCACCGTGACCGCGCTCGGCGGCATTGCGATTTATCTCTGGCGCCGGCATGTTAAAAAACGTGCCGCGATGGAACAGCATGTTCCAACGCAACCTGTTCCGCCGGCCTGCCCCAAAATGCCGTCCGCTGGCTTTGATGTTGAATCCGTGACCAAAAAAGAGGAAGAACCCGTATGAATTGCTGTAGGCCGTTTGTACGAGTGTTTGGAATCGCAGCAATGCTGCTTGGGTCCGCCGTCTGCGTTCCCGCCAATGGCCAACAACGCATCCGAGCATTCGCTGCCCAAGGTGGATTGCTGACGCAAATCATCCAGAACAATTGGTTTCGTTATCGCATCGTCAACGGACGCATTATGGTGGATGGCTCCCGCTTGAGCAACATCCAGCAGGCGATTAACGGCAAAGACCTCAAGGAATCCTTTAGCCTTAGCAATGAAAACGGCCAGCCGTTGCTCAAATATGAACGCACCAACCTGGAAGAACACCTCGTCATCGAGGCCGCGGCCGCAAACGATCGTTTATTGATTCGCCGCGAGCCTGTGGGAAAATCAACAGCCCCGGCCGTTGAATTCAGCCAAGTGGCCAACGAAAAAACCTCGCTGACGATTGGCCTCGGCGACACTCGGCAAGTATTTCGCGGTCAAGGCATCTGGCATCTTCTCATTGCTTCGCCCAAGCAATGCCGTGAATTTCTGCCGCCGCTTTTAGAAATCTTGCGACCCGATTGGAAACTGGCCGACATGGCCGTTGACATTGAATCGCGATTGCTCCGCGATGCCGACGTAACGCGAGTCTCCAGCCGGGCACGTTGGGCGGAACTCGTCTCGCAACTGGCCGACGACAGCTACGCAAAGCGCGAAGCCGCCGACCGTGCCTTGCGCGCCGGTGATGCCGGCGTCATTGATTACTTGCAAAGGCTCGATTACAAGCGATTGGATGCCGAGCAGCAATTCCGTATTTCTCGCATCATCGACGCCTTGGGACAAGCCAACGACGATACGGTCGATCAAGTGGCGTTCAACTTGGCTGGCGATCCGGCGGTTTGGCTATTACTGCTTGACCGACCAGAGCCTACGACGCGCCAAACGGCCGCGCGGCAACTAACTGCCTTATTGGGCGAACCGATCGCGGTCGATCCCGTCGCCCCACCCGACACCCAGAAGGACAAGCGGCAACTATTGCGCGCGAAGATCGAAGCCCGCCCCTAGCACATTCTCCACGAATGCTCTACCGCCGCCAAACAAGCCGCTCGCGACTTCGCCATGCTTTGTTTTTTCACGACGCAGTGAAAGTTGTACGCCTGACCTTATGTGTTGAATACGCCGTATCAGCCACTACGCCCCCTTGGCCGTGGCCTGGATTTGTTCAAGCGAGCGCCCAAGCTTCTTACGCGAGGTGCGCTCGTGCGACGTGGATTCGGCCGTTATCGTCGGCTGACCGCTTCGTAATGACTGCAAAAGCCGCTGACCGATGTCGTCGCCCTCCGGCGGCGTGCCGATGTCGTTCACCGCATCGGAAACACCCAGTAACACTGCATGACGAACACCATCGCGAATCCAAGAAAAGAAATTCATAAACGTCGTCTCCTACCCAAAGTGTGCATGTTCACATGCTTGGCACATCAAGGGTCGCACATTACCGCGAGGCGACGGCTGTGTAAAGAGCGTTTTGAGGCAACCAAACGCAGAGTGTTCCGAAGTTCGGCCTTCGGAACAGGGCGGGTTAGAAACAAACTAAAAAGCGTTTAGTGGCCCATAAGCCAGCGGGCGCACAGCCCCATAAAGCAGCCGGCCAGCAATAGCACGACAGTGGCGACAATTTTCGCTAAAATCTGAGGGCCAGGTTCTTCCGGTTCTCTTTCTTCCATTCGATTTCCACCTTACGCTATATTGAACAACATCTTGAGCAAAACATAGGATGCAAGCGAGGAATCCCTCACTTGTGTTATTATACTATATCCCTAGAGCAGCAAGCAATCCGTGAAACATACCCCTTCTTTAGCATCGACGCCCAGCCGCTATGTGGTCGGAATCGACCTAGGTACGACGAATTCCGCGGTCACCTATGTCGATACGAGCAAAAGCCCTTGGCACATTCAGACGTTTTCCGTACCGCAACTGGTTGCACCTGGCCAGGTCGAAGCCCGCGAAACGCTGCCCTCGTTCCACTACCAGCCGGCCTCGGGCGAGTTCGCGGCCAAGGCGTTGCGCTGTCCTTGGCATGCCGAAGATCCGCCCGCAACCGTGGGTTTTTTCGCCCGAGATCATGGTGCCATGACCCCGGGCCGTCTGATCAATTCGGCCAAGTCCTGGCTCTGTCACACAGGCGTCGATCGCACGGCGGCGTTGTTGCCCTGGCATGGAGCCGCCGATGTCGAACGTCTTTCGCCGGTCGAAGTCAGTGCCCGATATCTGCGGCATATCAGCGATGCTTGGAACGCGCGCTTCCCGCGAGATCCGCTTTGCCAGCAGGATATCGTTTTGACGTTGCCCGCATCGTTCGACGAAGTGGCCCGCGAGCTAACCGTGCGCGCGGCCGCACAGGCCGGCTTGCCTCGCATCGTTTTAATCGAAGAACCGCAGGCCGCTTTCTATGCGTGGATCAATGCCCATGCCGACGATTGGGATCAACTGGTTTCGCCCGGCCAGAAAATTTTGGTCTGCGATATCGGTGGCGGCACTTCCGATTTCACGTTGATTCGCGTTCGTCGCGGTGAAGGGGGCAAGGTCCAATTCCACCGCGTTGCCGTCGGCGATCATTTGATCCTTGGCGGCGATAACCTCGACCTGACTTTGGCTAAATACATCGAGACGAAGCTCGGCAAGCTAGAGCCGCGGCAATGGGCAGTGCTGGTGCGGACTTGCCAGGTGGTGAAGGAAACTCTGCTTAGCCCTGATGCGCCGGAAAAGCTTACCGTGAATTTGCCCGGCTCGGGAACGCGACTCATCGGCGGCGGTCTGCATCTCGAAGTCACGCGCGACGAGGTTTGCAAAC
>CAZNMP010000125.1:0-7676 GCA_964573875.1 uncultured Planctomycetaceae bacterium
GCGGGTGTTTTTTCAATCTTGTAGGAGGCCGAAATGTTCATGCCGGGATGGCCTTCCTCGCCTTTGAAAAATCGAGCGCCGCGGATGGTGATCTTAAAGCCGTCATCGGCAAAGGTAAGCGAGATCGGTTGGCGCGGGGCGAAAGCGACCGCCCAAGGCTTGCCGTCGTCGTCGCCTTTCATTTTTTCAGGCAGTTTGCCGAGCATTTCGGTAACGGCCGCCTGCATTTTTTCTTCGTGGATCATGCGACCGGCAAGGGCGTCGAACGCAAAGTTGTTTACCAAGGATTCATGGATGCAGATCGACATGTCGGCATCGGCAGCCACGGCGGGCGGAGCCGCGGGCGCGGCGAGTTTTCCGCCGCCGGCTTGCAGCCCGATCATCGTGAGCGCGCCATCTGTCGTGCTATAGGAAAGCATCTGCGGGAACAGCTTCCGCTCGTTCAGCGGGCGCTGGAATTTGTTGACGTAGGTGTCGTTGGCGCGATCGAGTTGCGCGGCGGCCTGTTGGTCGATGCGGTCGTTGAGACGCTGCTCGGCATGTTGCGAGGCGATCGCTTCGGCTTCGCACTGCTGCTTGCCGGCGCGTTTCCACGCAATCTTTTCGATCATTTCACTGCCCTTGTTCGAGCAGATGTTTTGAATGTTGACGGAAGTGTTGGCATTCGAATCGGCCGGATACGAGGCTAATCCGCCGGCATGGATCCAAAGACGTTTGCGGGCGGCAAGATCGGTGGTCGATTTGCTGTAGATCGTTACCGGGCCGTGGTACCCGACGTTTTCGCTTTCGGTTCGGCCGAAGAACAGGATGTCGAACGCTCCACAAGTCGAATCAGCGGCGAATTCAACGCTTGTTTTGCCGACCGTGTGGGCCGTGCCGTGAATGTCGGTGCCCAAGATACAATCGCGGACGGGCATTGTGTCGTTCACGGCTTCGGCAATGCCCGCTCCAAAAATGGCGGGCGAAATTCGGCCGATCAAGTTCGGCTGCACAAAATGTTGTTGGATGGCCTGAACGAGCACCGGTGCTTGATGGGCGTCCTCGAGCCAGCGAACCGACTCGCTGATCAACAGCGCGTTTTCCGTGGTTGGTTTGGCCGCATACGCTTCAAGGGTTTCGGTCAGTTTGTCTAGCTTGTTGCCATAGGCTGTTTGAATCTGCGGATTATCCACAGCGCCGAGCGTGGCAATGAGATTTCGCAACGCTTGTTGAACATCGAGGAACCAAACCAATTCCAATCCCTCGTCGCCGGAGGCATAACGCTGATAAATGCGGATGAGCGTGTTTTTGTCGAGTGGTTTATCGCTGCGGAGCTGCTCTTGAAGAGCGTCGGACAGGAGATATTTTCTCCATTCTGCGCCGTTTGCCCCAGCTTGATTCAGCCGATTCTCAAGACGGCCGAGGGCCTCGGAAAGGACGTTTTTGGCTTGCAGGACGTCATTTTGGGTAAGAGGACGGAATTCGGCCTTGGTTTTTTTGCACAGGGCCGGCAAATCCTTGGTTGGGGGGATGGTTGCAGGAACGTCGGCGGCAAGAGTATAACATGTTGCTGCAAAAAGACTTGCGCAAATACCGGCCGTCACGGAGAAGAGAACCATCCTGGGTTTCATCGACATAATCCTTCGTAGTAGGGGGACAAGTGGCCCAATGCGGCTATAGACTGCGGTTTCTTGCTCTGGTGATAATAAGAACCTCGCAATCCGCAAAGTCGTTTGATATTGCGTAGTTTAACAGTTGTCCCGAATAACAACAATCTCGATTCGAACAATTGGCCATATTTACCAGTAATTCATTTATACATCGCTGCTGGAGAGTTGCACTGCTCGAAAGAAACCGTTTTAGACCCCCTTACCCCCGCCCCATGAACAAATGTTTCGCGAGGAACCACGCAATGTATAAGGGTTATTATCTAGTTTTGTCGCTCTGCTGGGCGGTTTTTTTGTCGGGACAAGCGGCGGCCGGCCAGAAACCCGTGGCCGAGATTGTTTGGCATACCAATTATGCCAAGGCCATGAGCGAGGCCGAGCAACAAGGCAAAATGCTTTTGGTTTTGTTTCGTGAACCAGGCGAGGACCGGTTGAGCGACCATTTTGCGTCTCGGGTGCTGGGCTCTCCCGCGATTTGTTCTCACCTTCAAGATTGGGTCTGTGTGAAGGTGCCGCGCGACGTGAAGATTCGCGTTGGCGGCAAGGAGACCGTCGTTCTCGATCACGAGGCTTTTGCCGGGCAGGAACACAAATCCGGCATTGCTATTTTAGACTTCGTTCACCGCAAGGCTGAGTATTACGGCTGTGTGGTCAGCACATTTCCGTTTGTCGAAGGTTGCTGTTATTCGGCGCGGCAGATGGAAATCATCTTGAATTTGTCGCCCGGCCGGCCCGAGCGACGTGCGGCCGAGTATGCAAGCCTCACACGGCCGTCGGCTTCGACGGAGAAACCTTGCGAGGTTCCCTGGATGAGCGACTATGCCAAGGCGATGGCTGAGGCCGAGCAACGCAACAAGATGTTGTTCATCTATTTTTGCGATGATTGCAGCGAGGGCGCATGCAACGGCGTATGCAATCGTTTCAAGGCCGAAACGCTCGACGATCCGCAAGTGCAGCGGAAATTGCGCGACTATGTGTGCGTGCAAGTGTCGATGAATGCGAAAATCAAGATCGGAGGCAAGGAAACGACGCTTCTGGAGCATGAAGCTTATCGGGAGATGCTCGGGCGTCCGGGCATCGCCATTGTCGATTATCGCACGCACGATGCGAATTTGCGCGGCGCGGTGGTCAGCATGTTTCCGATTACCGAGAAGCTGTGGTACACTCCGGAGCGGATGGCGGTGATTCTGAATCTTCCGACTGGTACGATTACGCAGCGAACGCTGATCTACGCGGTTCGGATCCATCCCGACCGTCCGGCCAGCGCCAACAGCGAGCTTTCCAACGATTTGGTGGAAGAGGCTCAGAGTCATTCGCAATATCAGGCGGCTATCCAGCTTCAAGGGCATCATCAATGGGATAGTCGATTCCAGCGGATCATCGGGAAATTGCCGGGCGGCTTGAGCGCCCGAGAAGTTTGTGCCGAAAGCTGGCCGGGCGAGCATCTGGTTGAGGCGGCAATCGAGTGCGTCCGCTGCTGGCGTCTTTCCGAGGGGCACTGGAGCGCCGTGGGGGCGTCGAACCGCTTCTTCGGCTACGATATGAAACGCGGCAACAACGGCATTTGGTACGCAACGGGCATTTTCGGCGCGCACTAGGCGGCTGGGCCCCAATTTTTTCGGTGTGGCCCCCTTGCAAATCCGGCCTTCGTGGCCTAGAAATAGAGAGTTGGCCGAAGTGGCGGAACTGGCAGACGCGCTAGGTTCAGGACCTAGTTCCCGTCAAGGGAGTGCAGGTTCAAGTCCTGTCTTCGGCACTTCTATCTGTGATGGAAGGAAAAGGGTTTGCAACGAGCGTGTTGCAAGCCCTTTTCTGCTTCTTGGAGAGGCAAATTGTTTTTTTAGTCGAGGGGCTACGGAGACATCATCTAGGAGACTTTGACCTTCTGCAACAAGAAAAGTAGTACAATCGCTCCGACCGTGGCCGAGAGCAGGCTGCCGAGCAAGCCGATGGCTACCATGCCGAGAAGTCCGAACAGGAACCCACCTAAAAGGGCTCCGATGACGCCGACGACAAGATTGCCGAGCAGCCCGAAGCTGTGCCCCTTCATAAGCTTGCCCGCCAACCATCCGGCGGCAAGTCCGATCAAAAGGAAGTAGATCAGATCAGTCATTGCATTTTCCCCCTTGTTTGTTGTGACTGTCGCGCCTGTATTTGCCGCTGGCAGGCGAAACACCTGGCACCGCATCAAACACTCAAGCCGTGGAGACATAGGGCCTTACAAGCATAGCAAGGAAAACGACTGGAAGGACAGCGTCGACTTGCGAGATATTTCCCGTGGGATCGGCGACTTTTTCCACACCCAGCGCGTAACTTGGAAGGGGATGTTAGCTAAAAGTCGATTTCCATCCGGTCTTCGCCCAGGATTGTGTTGGGGAAGATAGCGCGAGCGGTGGGAAGGCCAATGGGATCGTCGGCCGTAGAAAGCGGATCGAAGTGGACCATCACTAAGCGTTTTACGCCCGCACGGGCAGCCACTTGGGCCACGGTCGTCGTGTGGCTGTGGCCATACTTGGTTGCTCGATCCACCTCGGCGTCGGGAAAGTAGCACTCGTGGACCAACAGATCGACGCCGCGGATTTTTGAAACGTAATCAGCGGTCGGAGCGGCAATCGTATCGGTCACATAGGCCATCGAACGGTCAGGCCAATCGAGCCGGTAGCCGATCGAGCCACCGCGATGTTCAAGCGGAAAATGCGTCAAGCGGCCGCCGCCGGCCAGTGCAAAACTCGTTTGCAGCGGTTCGTACTTCAACGGCGGGCGAACTGGAAACAAAGCCTCGCAAAAAAGATGCTCTTCAACCGCCACCAGTTTGTCCGGCAATCCATGAACCGTGATTCGCCGGAGCGGATGCTTTTGCAGGACGCTGAAGAGGAACGTCAAGCCGATGATATGATCGAGATGGGCATGCGTCAGGAAGATGTCCAATTCGGAAGTCGTCAGATATTCGCTTGCCCTATAGACGGCCGTTCCGGCATCGAGCATCAGTCCGCACTCAGGCAGCAACAGGCACGGCGTATGCCGCCGATCGTTCGGATGATAGCCGGTTGTGCCGAGCAGAATGAGACGCATGGAAGTGGTCGGAATTCAGGGATAGGGGCCAAGGGACATAAACCGCTTGAGGCTTCTCGTGATTCACTACCAACAATCCTACGTTACTTCTGAGGTCCGAACAATCGGTCCAGTTGCCGGTTGACTTCGCCTTCGATGACGTTTTGGGCGGCTTTTTGCAGGAATTGACGGCTGAGGTCGGCCACGGCTTTCTGGTCGAGAGCCGGTTTGCTAAGCGTGCCGTTGATCGGTATGCGGATTACTTGGCGGCGCATGGCATCGGAGAGGGTCGGGTTTTGCGCTACCCATTTGGGCGGCACGGGCATTTCGGCCAGCAGCCCCATTTTCTGATCCAAGCCTACCCAGCCCTGAGTGCGGACGCTGAACTCGGGGAAAACCAGTTCCAGGCCTTGATGATAGATTTTGCGTTGATACATGCGGAACTGAACGACCGACTGCGGCCGCAGTTGAGCAGGTGATTCACGATTAAGAAAGGTCGCGAATGTTCTTGCCAGCGGCCCTGTTCCGACATTCATCGAGTGGACGATCAACCGGCCGGTCACGTCGCTACCGCCCGGATTGCTCAATGGAATGCGGCAATTTTCCAAGTCGATGGAGAATGAACCTTTGGCGGATGTGATATCGGCCAGGTTAGGGGCGATATATTTCAGCGATGATGTGCAGATGGCCGGATCGACTTGAATTTGCTGGGCGAACGGTCCCTTGGGCAGCGTTAGCTCGAACGTCTTCGAGGTAAGCCGGACGGACGGAGCCAGATGGATTTTTCCTTGGCTAACGGTCAAGTCGATGGGCTCGATGCTTGCAACGCCGTCGGCCATCGAAGCTTTCAGATCACCTCGGCTAAGCTGGAGACCGTAGATGTTAGCTACGTTCCAATGCAGCCCAACGGCAGCGCGGCCATCGGCCCAAGTGAACGGCCCGCGATAAAAGGGGGCCGAATCGCTGCGCCCGACGATGCGCACGCCCGGCCCAAGATAAGGCCGCAAGAGGCCGGCGAGTCGTTCCATATCGCAGCCGAATTGCCCTTGGATGTCGGCATTATTAATGCCGGCCACGGGCGTAATGCGTCCGGCGGCATTGGCGTTGATCACGTCCGAAGTGATTTCCATACGTTCGATTTGCACGTTGCCAGATTTCTTTTCGTAGTTGCCGCGGCCCGCGAGGCGGATACTCGGTTCTTGAAATTGCTGACCCGAGGCATCGATCACGGCTAAGTTGAGAAGTTCGGCCGTGGTTTCGCCTTGAATTACGCCGGCCGTTTGATTGAGCTGCACCGTACCCTTGAATTGTCCTGCCATTCGCCAGTCGGCGGCGGTCTTCGGATCGCAAAGCCACGTGCGAACGCGGGCGGCATCGCCGCGGAATTGTAGGGTGCCGCCGAGTTCGGCCGGCCCTTTTTCAGGCGAAGCCCAAACAAAGTTGTTTGCCTGAATAGCGGCCGTGGCGCAGGTCAAATTGGCGGGCTCGACTTTCAAGCGGCGTTCCGCTTGGTTCCAAGAACCGGCCGCGCTCAGGTCAATCCGAGGCTCATTGACCAGAAGCCAAGGCGAATGGACGACCAGCGGCGCAGCGGCCATGCGAACTTGCCGCACCTCGACGCTTTGGCTCGAAGCGGTGCCATCGGCCTCTAATGCATAAGCGCCGGTGAGCTGGCAATTCTGCGTGGGCAGCCAAGCAGCCAAGCGGCTGGGCCAATTTTGCAGTTGTCCTTGAGCTCGGACATGGACCGGCCATGCGCCGCCGTCGCGAAGGTTTTGCACTGGCTGGGCTAATTGAACGTCGATTTGATCTTCGCCGGCCTTAAGCGAGGCGGCCGCGGCGTCGATGCGCGTATCGACGCTGAGATTGGTTTGCCCCTTGGCCGACAATGTGGCGACCAACTCTCGTTCAATCCACGGTTGCTGGTTCGGCAGTGCGAGCTGGAAATTGCGAACCTGGAATTCGGCGCCGGCATCGAATGCTTTTTGGGGCGTGCGCTGCCAATTCAAATTGCCGATGCCTTCGCCGGCCAGTTGCAGGGAACCCATCTCGACGAATTGGCCCAACTGATCGGACAATTGTTTGAGGTTGAAACTCATCGAGGCGGCCAAGCGGTCGGGCGTGCCCGAGGCATGGACTTTCAAAAAGTCGGATTCACACTGCAATGTATCGACGAATGGCCCTTCGGCCGTTTCGTGAGCGTCGACGAGCATGGCCAAGGGATGTTCCCACGTAATGGGGCGGCCCGAGGCGGTCGCAGCGAGCCCGGCCGCGTCAAGTTGTCCGTGCCATTTCATACCCTGTTGCTCGGGCCGGCTGCTTAGGGCCACTTGTACTTGGCCGGAGCTGATTTCAACTCCGCGGCGCACTTGCAGTGTAGCGGGCAACAGTCGCGCCAGTCGAGCCAAGTCGATCCGGCCGGTTAGTTCGTGCCGGTCGTGGGCGAGCGATTGCATTGAGATCCCGTTTTTAGGATCCCGTTTGATGGTGCTCGTCAGCGCTAGATTGCCGAGGTCGCAATCGACCGCTGTTTTTTCGATTTCGATGCTATTGCCTTGCCAAGAGGCTTGGCAGACGCCGTGAAGTCGTTCGAGTTGTAGCACATCAGTTTGAAGTGCCGTGGCGGTCATCGAAAGCACTTCAGTGTCGAGATCGGCTTGAATGCTATTCTTGCCGGCATCCGAACCGCTCCATGCGACCGTGATGTTGGATGAAAGGCGGCCGTCGCAGACGGTGCCCGGCGAAAATCGCGCAGCTAGCGGACGGAACAAGGCTAGCGGAAGATTGGCCAATTTCAACGAGGCGGAGCTGCCGTCGGCCGATGATTTCCAGCCGACGGTGATTTTGCCGGGCCGTTTGGCGTCGGGCAGATCGGCCGAAAGCTTGGCCTCCATCGGGCCGTTGGCGGGTTCGGACATGTCGAAAGCGGCATCCAGTTTTTGCACAAGCCATGGTCGCCCGATGCGGGAGTCGAGATGG
>CAZNMP010000126.1:0-7644 GCA_964573875.1 uncultured Planctomycetaceae bacterium
GAACTTAAATTCGTCACGGGGGGCCGGGCCAAACCGCCGGCGATCATCAGCAATAGCGAGGCGCGCAGCACCATCAGCAATATATCGTGGATCCGCTTGCGGCGACGTGTCTTTTGCACGCTGATCTTCAAAAATCGCAGCGTCGAGAAGGGCAACTCCTTCGCCTTCTGACGATTGTTCATGTGCAGCACGACCGGAATCGCGGCAGCCAACGCGGCTAGCAAAAATAACGGTGCGGCAAAGGTCATGGACGGTTCCGTTTCGCTAGATACTTCGACAGCATGAAATCATAAGGCACCGACGTGTCGGTCAGAACGTAATCGATCTGGGCCTCGGCGCAGGCTCGGCGGTATGTTTCGATGAACTCTTCCACCTGGGCCTTGTATTCTTCGCGGACATACGACGGATCGACTTGAATCCGCTCGTTCGTTTCAAGATCGTGAAAGACGGTCAAATCGTCGAACGGGAAATCAATCTCGGCCTTGTCGAACACGTGGAACAGGATCACTTCGTGGCGGCGATGGCGGAAATGGTGCAGCGACCGGATCACGTCCTCGGGATTGTCGTACAGATCGCTGATCAACACGATCAAGCAGCGTTTTTTGAACCGATTCGCGAGTTTGTGCAGCGTTTCGGCCACGTTCGTTTCGCGGCCCGCCTTCATGCCTTCAAGCTTGTGCATCATTTCGTTGAAATGGCGCGGCGAGCTACGAGCCGGCATGTCGAGCCGGATTTCGGTATCGAAGGCGCAGAGGCCCACCGAATCTTGCTGCCGCGTCATCAGGTAGGCCAAAATGGCCGTAAGATAGGAGCCGTATTCCAACTTTGTCAGCTTGCCGTTGACGCTGTAGCCCATCGAGCCGCTCGTGTCGAGCAGCACCTGGACGCGCATGTTCGTCTCTTCTTCGTACTGCTTGATGTAGAGGCGGTCGGTGCGTGCCAACATGCGGTAGTCGAGATGCCGAGGATCGTCGCCGGCCGTATATTCGCGGTGTTCGGCGAACTCGACGCTGAACCCCTTATACGGACTTGCATGGAGACCGGTGATGGCCCCTTCGACCACCCCGCGGGCGACCATCGAAAGGTTTTTCACGCGGCCCAGGGCCTGCGGTTCTAAAAAGCGATAGCCTGTATCCATGGAAATAAGGGGGTAAAAGTAGATTAACTGTCAGTGTAATAAGGAAAAAGGGTAAAGGGATAAAAGGGAAATAAAGTTAATGTTCTAGTTCCACACGTCTCGCGTTCAGTTGAAATTCCGCAAAATTGACCAACAAACCAATCGGCTGTTGAACAGCCTTCAAATAGGAACGCACTTGGGCATAGTGTTTTTTGTTTAGTTCTTCCACCGTTTTCAATTCGACAACCAGCTCATTTCCTACGAATAAATCCAAACGATGCGTACCGATTCGATCTCCCTTATATCGTAATTCAATCTCTTTCTCGGCTTCAAATGGAATCCCTTGCTTTTCGAATTCTATGGTAATCGCTCTTCGATAAACCTTTTCTAAAAAACCGGGCCCCAGTTGTTTATGGACTTCGATCAGGCATCCAATCACCCGATAAATCAGCCCATCGATTCCCTGCTTTTCCATCAAGCATTCCTTTTCAGTTTTTCTTTATTCCCTTTTTACCCCTTTTCCATTTTTCCTTCTTACACGGGTGATTGCCCTGGCCGTTGGTCTTCTATCGTAATTGATATTTCCTTCGTAACACCCATTCCGCCGTGATCGCGCCGACAAAAATAATCCAGAAAACGGGCGGCCAGTAAAGCGGCATTTCTTTGTATTCCGTTTTCTTCCGCTGGGTGCGGTCGAGCTGATCGATCAGGTGGTCGGCGGCGGTCAAAGGCACGTAGCGGCCGCCGGTATCTTCCGCAATGCGTTTCAACATCTTCTCATCCAAGTCGAGCTTCTCGAATTCCAAGTTCGGACGCCCGACTTCCAGCGGAATCTTGTCCGACTTCAAATTCACTTCGCCCAGCCGGGCTTCGACCACGATCTCATGCGTGCCGGCCGTGCGCGGCTCGATGCTGCCGCCGAAGTGACCGCCGGGGCCCGTGACGGGCGTCAGTACGACCTGCTCGGGCTGACCTGCCGGCCCGCGAACGCCGGCCACCACCTTGGCATCCTTCGCGCCTTGGCCTTCTTTATCGCGAACGACGGCCGTAATGCGGATCGGCTCGCCGGGTTCGTAGTATGCTTTGTCGGTGCTGGCCGTGATGCTGGCCTTGGCCTCGACCGTGGCGCCGCGCCCGGCCAGCCAGCGAACCATCTGTCCCCAGAACCGCAGGAACGGCGATTCCTGGTTCAAGGCCTTGGGGCTTTGTTGCCATTTGCGAGTCGTATCGCCGGTGAAAACCGCCGTCCGGCCGCGATCCAACGGTTGCACGGCCAAGATCGGCAGCGAACCTTGCGCGACGGGGGCCACGGCCAACACGCTGGCCCCGGGCTTCGCGCTTTGCACGCGCGTGCAGCCTTCCAGCCCCGGCAGACCAAGCGTTTTAGCCGGCGCTTGCGCCGTTGGGAAAAAGTTGGCGATGTTCGTGAAAATCGGATGATGTGCGCCGGCGGGAGTCAGCAGCGGGAGGAACGAATCGGTGATTTGTCCAATCTGACGGCCGCCCAACACGACCGGCAGCACATTGCCCAGCGGCGTGCCTTCGAAACCCCCCGGCCCCAAGCTGTGATAGCCGCCCAACATCACAAGCCCCGCGCCTTCGCGCACACGCTTAATGAACATTTCCTGTTGAGCGGGCCGCAGGTAGGTGCTGTCGATGTCGCCGAAAATGAAAACGTCGAACTTGTTGATCGTTTCCTGATCGCTCGGGATGACCGTCAGCTTCAGGTCGGTCATGTTGGTTCGCTTGAGGAACACGTTGGGGCGGGTTTGAACCAGCGCGTAAAATTCCAAGTCGGGATCCTTGGCCAAAAAGCGATCCACGAGCGCGCCGTATTCGGCCCGCAAGGTGCCTTCGATGTAGAGCACTTTGATGCCGGCCTCGATCACCGTGGCCACGACCGACCGCTGGTTGTTTTCCGTGATTTTTTCTTCGTTCACGGCCGGCACGCGCACCGTGTAGGTGTGGCGGCCCTTGGCCGTGGGGCGAAACTCGAACGTGACTTGCTGCGAACCTTCGGTGTCGTCAAGCGTCAGTTCCTGTTGGCCGATCTGCTTGCCGTCTTCGTCGAGAAATGCCTCGACGACGCGGCCGCCCAGCCCGATGCCTTCGATCGATCCGGTGATTCGGGCCGTGTTGTTCAAGATCATGCGATCGGGACAGTCCATGCCGGTCACTTGGATGTCGCGATACGAGAGATTGCTTCGTAAGCTGGCCCCGACGCCTACGCTATGCACGGGTATCCCTAGTTTGCCGGTGATGTCCAACGGGTTGCCGGCCGAATTGTGGATGCCGTCGGACAGCAGAAACGCCCCGGCCACGTCGGAGGGCGGATACTGCTTCGAGGCGGTCGATAATGCCCGCAAAATCGAGGTCGCCTTGCCCGAGGCCGCCAAACCCGGCAAATTCGCGGGGCCCTCCAGCGAGTCAGGCTGTTCGGCGAACGAGATCAGCGATAGGCGGAAATCGTCTTTCAGCTTCTCGCACCATTTTTCCAATCTATTGCGGGCCTGATTGAATCGCGATACGCCCGTGGCGTCGTCGGTGATGCTCATCGACGAGGAACTGTCCAGCATGAAGATCAAGGCCGGCTTGCTGGTCAGTTCGTTCTGATAGCAGAACACCGGCCGGAACAGCAGCAGGACGACCACGATGATCGTCGTGATGCGCAGGGCCAGCAGCGTATTTCGCTGTCGCGGTTTGAGCGAGCCGAACGCGCGATAGTAGAACGCCGCCGTCAGCACAATCGCCAAAGCGGCGACTGCCAGCATCGTCGTAACACTGTAACCTTGCGCAAGGGTGAACTGCATGTGGTGTGGGGCTTCAGGTGTCTAGTACGTCGTTCATCAGGTTATTTTAAACCCAAAAGAAGCTGTTTGCGGCTTCGCAAGTGGAACCAATTGCCATTCTCGGGAAGGACGCGACGGTTGCCGCTTCAGGGTGGACTGAGATTTTCGATTGAGTTTCTAGTCGTTCTCTTCTTCGTTCTTGGGTTTTGGCTTGGTTTTTTTGGCCCCCGATTTTGTTGCCTTTTTCGGTGCTTTTTCTTCGTCTTCTTCGTCGTCTTCTTTGTTACTAAAGGTGATCCGCTTCACGTAGACCAGCGATTTCAAGGTTGCGCCCATTTCGCCTTTGTCGCGCTTATGAAGGAGAAAACGCTCGGGCTCGACGGTTGCCGCGCCTCCCTCGGGACGAGCGGTCTTATATTTTTCCTCTTCGAGAAACACGATGGCCGCCAGCGCCCCGGTGACCGTGCGATCGTCTTTCAGTGTGATGGTGTGAACGTATTCCCGGACAGGATAGCTACGACCGGTGTACAATTTTTCGTCGTTGGCCGTCTCGCGGAACTTCCATTCCTTTTCGAGCCATTCTTTTTTAACGGTGCATTCGATTTTTTTGATGACGCGCAAGGGGATTTCGCGTTGCCGTTGCATTTCCTTGTCGAAGACCTGGAATCGCTTATCGCGCGTCAGATAGATCAACCCGGAATGCTTGGTGCCGTCGGAAAGCTCAATGCAACCGACCGCGGTGTCGTCGCGTTGCGACGAAGGCGCTTGGCCGAAGGGATTCAGCGCAGGCGGTTCGGCAGCCCTGAGCGATAGCGACGCAAGAAACAATACAGCGGCGCATCCCCCCGCGCGCAGAACGAGCGTTTTTGTCATTGCCCTTCTCCTCCCTAATATGAAATCGCGGTTTGGCGAGGTTTTATTGCACACTTGTTTAGCCTCGATCGCCCCGCCGCCCCCCTTTATTGGCACTGTCGTCAATCTCTATTGTATTTTGCCCGAATCCTCGGGTCGATGGCTGGACATGAAATTGCAAGTTTTTCATTGACAAAAAACGTAATCGCCGGGAATAAAAAGATGAAATTCCTCCGAATGAAACTATGACAGCGGTAGCATGACGAAAAACCCTTCTTGCGGTAGGGTGCGGTGGCGTTGGTGTGACCGCGTTCGGAGGCGGCTTGCCTTGACTCTCTTGCTGGCCTCCGACACAATCAATAGACAGAGCCAAGGCCTGCTTTTCTCAAAAAAAGGAATAGCGATGGAACCGAACGATACCCCCCAATCAGGCGATCTTTCGCGGCGGCGGTTTATCGAACGTCTTGGAATCACAGCGGCCGTCAGCGGCCCGGCAGCCAGTCTTGGCTTGCCCTCGCTTTCCTGGGCCGACGAAGGCGACTCCGGCCCAGTCGATTGCGGTCCTCCACCGAAAGCCAAACCGCAGCATCAAACCGGCGGTGAATCGTTCCCGCCGTTGCCCTTACCGGCCACGCCGCTGCGCCGCAGCGAAAAGAAGCGTCCGCCGAGTCCCCCGGCCCTCATCGGCAAGGCTGCCTTGGGCGCCAGCCGCTGGGTCACCAAAGAAGGCAAGCGGGTGCAATACCGCGACTGGATGACCGACCCGGCCGACGTGATGACGTTGCTGAGCTGGACGGCCGAAAAGCTGGGCATCAACTACCGGGCCGTCGAAACCGACTTCGCCCATTTCTCCTACGATCCCCGCGAGTTGCCCGCGCTGCTGTTCGCCGGTCACAACAAATTCGAGTTGAACGACGAAATCCGCCAAAAGCTGGCCCGCTATGTGATGGACGGCGGGGCCATCATCGGCGACGCCTGCTGCGGTTGGAACAATTTCGCCGACTCGTTCCGGCACGAGATGGAACTGATCTTCCCCGGCCGCCCACTGCGGAAGATGTTGCCCGAAGAGCCGGTGTATTCTTCGTACTATAAACTTGGCAATTTGACGTATAAGAAGGGCGACGGTTCCACGTTTGTCGAGCCGCCATGCTTGGAAGGGATCGACTTCGGCTGCCGGACGGGCGTGGTCTTTTCGCCTCGCGACTTGACCTGCGGTTGGGACGGCCACGAGCATCCCCGCGGCACCCGCGTCGTGATCGACGAAGCCCGCCAGGTGGGCGCGAACTTGATTACCTACGTGCTTGGCACGTTCCAGCTTGGACGATTCTTGAGCAGCACGAAGGTTTACCACGAAGCCGCGGCCCCCAGCCGCGACGATCTCGTGTTCGCCCAGATCATGCACGACGGCGACTGGGATCCCGATCCCTCGGCCGTCCACAACTTGCTGAAGTACGTTCGCGACAATTCGACGATGGAAGTGAAATTCAAGCGAGAGAACGTCCGCTTGAAGGATCCCAAAGTTTCCGAGTATCCGTTGCTGTACATCACCGGGCACCGCGATTTCGCGTGGACCTCGGAGGAAGCCGCCTCGTTGGGACGTTATCTCAAGGCCGGCGGTCTTCTGTTGGGCGACGCCTGCTGCGGCCGCACCGCATTCGACATCGCCTTCCGGCGTGAAATCGCCAAGGCCCTGCCGGGCGCGAAGCTCGAACGTCTGCCGCTCGACCACCCGTTGTTCCATTGCCATTACGACATCAAGCAGGTGGAATACACCCCCCGGGTGCGAGAAGATTTCGGACAGCTCAACGCCCCCGAAATCGAAGGCATCACGATCGACGGCAAGCTGGCGGTCGTCTACAGCCGGTTCGACCTGGGCAACGGTTGGGAGCAATTCCCCCACGCCTACAGCTACGGCCTGAAAGACGAATCCGCGCTGCAGATCGGCACCAACGTGCTGGTTTCGGCCGTGACGCACTAAACGGAGGAGTCTCGATAAGTAAATTCGACTGTTTTCAAGGAACACTAATTCGCGCTGATCGGCACTTATCCCTCATTAGTGAAGATTAGCGAAAATTAGTGTTCCTTTTGTTTTTCCGGTTCGTTTCGACTATAATCAAGTGCGTTTATCCATAGTATTTCTTGGAGAGCATGGCCCATGTCTCCCGCAGCCGAGGGTGTGATCCGGCGGCTTGACGCCGCGCGGCAAAAGTGGTGGTTTTTCTCGCTCCTGACCACGTGCGTCTTGGCGCTCAGTGCGTCGTTCGGCACGTTCATGGTCTTCATGCTGGCCGACTCGTTTTTGACCTTCTCGCAACTGACCTTGTTGGTGCTGTTGTTGGCCTGGCTGGGAGCCACGTTATGGATTCTCTACGGCGTAGGCCGCCGCATGTTGCGCGGGCAGCGATCGATCGAGGCCGCCGCCCGGCGCGTCGAAGAAGAATTTCCCGAACTGAACAGCAACTTGATCAACGTGGTCCAGCTTTCCGAGGATCGGAAGAATGTGGACCGGACGTTTTGCGATGCCGCGATTAACCATGCCGCCGCTCAGGTTGGCTACATCCCCTTCGATCAAGCGCCGGAAAAAGAAACCCGCTGGCGTCGGTTCCTCGACTGCATGCAAACGCCGCGCGATCTGGTCGAGTCGTTTAGCATCTTGGTGGCGATGATCGTAATTGCCGTGGTTTGCGAACTGCTGATTCCCAACTGGAGTTCGGCGGCCTCGCGTTTGTTGGCCCCTTGGGAATTCGTGCCCTCAGTCGGCTCGGTCGAGATCGTCCGCGTGACGCCGGGCAATTCGGATGTATTGATGAGCCAAAGCGTCGAGATCGTCGCCGAGATCAAAAATCCTGAAAACACGCCGCACCATGCCGTGATGTTCATCACACC
>CAZNMP010000127.1:0-7610 GCA_964573875.1 uncultured Planctomycetaceae bacterium
CATCAATTTCCATCAACCGCGGATCGGTGCAGAGCGAAACGCGATGGCGACCCGCAATACATCGTGCGGTATCCAACGCCCGCAACAGGGGGCTCGAATAGATCGCGTCAACAGAAACACCCGCTAAGGCCTCGGCCACCGCTTCGCCCTGCAATCGCCCCAATTCCGAAAGCGGCACATCCGCATGACCTTGGATACGCGATTCCGCGTTGTAAACGCTTTCGCCGTGACGAACCAGATAAAGAATGCCGGACATGTTGCTATTGGGTCTCAGATAAGCAATGGGAGGGCGACCAACGGGAAGCCCGGTAAACAGGAGTTTTTGGCCCAGCACTACCTGGTATTATTTATCTGAGCATCAATAAACTCGGAAATTACCTCAATTGGAAAGCCATTTTTACTTCTCTTTCCCAGTTTCCACAAGGGACCGGCCGCTTCGCCCCCCACGTTGACGAATGGTCGGAGGGCTAATACACTTAAACGTTTTAATGCATGGGGTTTTTGTCTTTCTTTACAGCTACAGGACCGCCAATGGCCGACAAACCGATCGAACAACTGGCAATCAACACGATTCGCACCCTCTCGATGGACGCCGTCCAGGCGGCCAACAGTGGGCATCCCGGCACGCCGATGGCCCTGGCGCCCGCTGCCTACGTGCTGTGGAACGAAGTGCTGCGTTTCGATCCCCAACAGCCTGAATGGCCCAACCGCGACCGATTTGTGTTGTCCTGCGGCCATGCCTCGGCGTTGCTCTATTCCGTACTGCATCTGGCCGAAGTCCAACAATTCGACCGCAACGGCCGCCCAACCGGCGAGTTGGCCGTCCGACTCGACGATCTTCGCCAGTTCCGCCAGTTGAACAGCCGCTGCCCCGGCCATCCCGAGCAAGGCCACACCAGCGGCGTCGAAACCACGACCGGTCCGCTGGGCCAAGGCTTGGCCAATAGCGTCGGCATGGCCATTGCTTCGCGTTGGCTGGCCGCGCATTACAATCGGCCCGGCTTCGATCTGTTCGATTTCAACGTCTATGCCCTCTGCGGCGACGGCGACATGATGGAAGGCATTTCCAGCGAAGCCGCCTCGCTGGCCGGACACTTGAAACTCTCGAACCTTTGCTGGATCTACGACGACAACCGCATCACGATCGAGGGCAATACCGACCTCGCATTCAGTGAAGACGTGGCCGCACGATTTGCGAGCCAAGGCTGGAACGTCATTCGACTTCCAGATGTCAACAACCTCCCGGACCTTCGCAACGCTGTTCAATCTTTTCAGAAAACCAGCGATCGGCCCACGCTCGTCATCGTGCGCAGCGTGATCGGATTCGGCGCGCCCAACAAGGCCGGCAGCCACGAAGCCCATGGCGCGCCGCTTGGCGAGGAAGAGATTCAACTGACGAAAAAGTCCTACGGCTGGCCCGAAAACGAAAAATTCCTGGTCCCCGGCGAAGTGCTCGAACATTTCCGCAACGGCATCGGCTCGCGCGGTTCCAAGCTGTCGGCCGATTGGCAAGCCAAGTTCGAGAGCTACGGCCGCCAATTCCCCGAATTGGCCGCGGAAATCAATCAGATTGCTCGCCGCGAATTGCCACAAGGTTGGGACGCTGATATGCAACCCTTCCCGGCCGATGCTAAAGGCATTGCCAGCCGCGTTTCCTCGGGCAAGGTGTTGAACCAAGCCGCCAAAAACATTCCCTGGCTCTTGGGCGGCTCGGCCGACTTGGCCCCCTCGAACAATTCCCGGCTCACCGTCGAAGGCGCCGGCGATTTCGCCGCCGGCCAATATGGCGGACGTAATTTCCACTTTGGCATTCGCGAACACGTGATGGGCTCGATCTGCAACGGTATGAGCCTTTGCGGCCTGCGCGCTTTCGGCGCCACATTCTTCGTGTTCACCGACTACATGCGCCCGCCGATCCGATTGGCCGCCTTGATGGGCCTGCCCGTTTTCTATATTTTCACCCACGACTCGATCGGCGTCGGCGAAGACGGCCCCACGCATCAACCGATCGAACATCTTGCCGCGTTGCGAGCGATCCCCAATCTGTTGGTCATTCGTCCCGCCGATGCCAACGAAGTTCTGGAAGCCTATCGCACGGTTTTACCGCTGAAAAACCAGCCCGCCGCCTTGGTACTGACTCGTCAGAACTTGCCGACCCTCGACCGCACGAAATACGCGGCCGCCTCCGGCCTGCAACGCGGCGGATACGTTTTGTCCGACGCGGAAGGTGGAAAGCCCGACGTTATCCTCATCGGCACGGGCAGCGAAGTGTCGCTCTGCCTGGAAGCCCAGCAAAAACTTGCGGCCGAAGGCATCAAGGCCCGCGTCGTCAGCATGCCGTGCTGGGAACTGTTCGATGCACAGTCGGCCGAATACCGCGACTCCGTCTTGCCGCCCGACGTTACTCGCCGCGTGGCCGTCGAACTCGGCATTCGTCAAGGTTGGGATCACTACATCGGCCGCTGCGGCCAGTTCGTCGGCATGAACGATTTCGGAGCGTCCGCCCCCATCGGCGTTTTGTTGAAACATTTCGGCGTTACGGTCGAGAACGTCGTAGCCGCCGCGAAGTAAGAGCATTGCCTGTCAGTGAATAAATGTAATAGCCCGGAGCTGACAGTTCCCGGCTATAACGGCAGATTCTTTCTTGAGAAGCAACATCTACAAGAAAAGCCCATCTAGTCGCATGACAACTCGTAAACCTTCGACGGCCGTAAATTCAAAAAAATCATGGCTTTTTTTGCTGTTGTTCTCGCTGCCGTTCGCGGCCGTCGGCGCCGGCATGGGCGGATGGCTGCTCTGGGATGTTGTTAGTTATTGCAGAATGCTTAGCTGGGTGGAAACGCCGGCCCAGATTGTTCAGGCGGAATTGAAAAGCCACGCTGGATCAAAACGCACAACGTATGAAGTAACCGGTGAATATTCCTATCAATACCAAGGCCGACAATTTACCGGCACACGGGTAGGTATTACTGGCGGCAGCGGCAACTTTGGTGCCTTCCACCAAGATGCCTATCAACAGTTGAGCGAATACAGGCAGTCGGGCCGTCCGATGCCCTGCTTCGTCAATCCCGCGAATCCCAACGAGGCAATTCTCTTCCGCAATCTGCGATTGGATACCGTAGTTTTCCGCACATCGTTCGCGCTCATTTTTGGCGGCCCAGGATTCGGAATGCTGGCTTTCGCGATTTACAGTTTGCGAAAGCAGAAACGCAACCAGACAATTACGGCTCTTCATCCCGACGAGCCCTGGCTCTGTAAAACCGATTGGGCGGATGGAAAAATCAGAAGTTCGAGCGGAGTAATCACCCTCGGAATGGTGCTATTCGCAGTCTATTGGAATGTTTTTTGTATTCCCATTACCTGGGCGGTGTTTCAACAAAAAGCTTTTGCTCAAAAAAGCCCTTGGGAATGGCTCATCCTGATCTTTCCCGCCGTAGGGCTCATTCTGTTCGTAGCGGCAGCGGTTTCCGTCAGGCGATCCTGCAAATACGGTCGGTCCGTGTTCGAGATGGCTTCCATGCCGGGCGTCATCGGTGGGCAATTGGCCGGCGTGGTCCGCGTTTCCAAAAAAGTACCGTCGGAAGACGGTTTTCGACTGACGCTCAATTGCATACGCCGGACGATAACCCAGTCTGGCAAAAATAGCAGCGTTCACGAGAACATTTTGTGGCAAGACGAACAACATCTCGCTCTTGAACTGCTACAGAATGATCCCGAGCAAACGGCAATTCCCGTTTTGTTCCAGATCCCGTATGAATGCCTTCCTACCGACGAGACCAACGACAATAATGAGATCATTTGGCGGCTCGAACTCGCCGCAAAGACGCCGGGCCTCGACTACGCAGCAACGTTTGAAGTGCCAGTGTTCAAAACGCCGGAAAGCGACCCTAAGTTCGTCGTCGATCGCAGTTTGATCGCCAAGTATGCCGCGCCCGAAGATCCGGAGCGGGACTTGGCCGAGGCTGGGCTCCGAAAAGACCTTTCGCCCTCGGGCGATTTCCGGTTGATCTTCCCCATGGCCCGGCATCCAGGCACGGCAATCATGGCGACCTTGTTTGGTTTGGTGTTTTGCGCCGTGCCTTATGTGATATACCGATTTGATGGCGCCATTTGGCTCGCTCTTTTTTTCGGTGGCATTTTCTGCCTCATAGGGCTCGCTATTTTGTTCGTGGGCTTGAATCTTTGGTTCTACCGCAGTACGGTCGATGTGTCGCCGAGTGGCATTAACGTGGTCGGCGGATGGTTCGGCCTCGGCTCGCCACGTTGGATCGATGCCGGCGATATTCACTCGATCGTGCCCAGGAGCCGAATGTCGTCGGGACAGGGCCCTAAGAAGAAGATGTTTTACGACATCGACCTGATTCGTGTCGGCAAAGGCAAAACGATTACACTCGGCAAAAATGTGCCCGGAAAGCGGTTGGTCGAGTCGGTCATTCGGCAGATTGAAGAACCCTTAACCCGCTCGATCCAGCGATAGTTTGGGGTTTTTTCATCTTCCAACCTTTGTTTCTCAAACAATAAGTACGGGAAAAATCAACGAAATTATCGCCTCAAAGAAAGTAAAGATAGGCTATTTAGGCATGACTGGCAACTGTGCGGTCGAAATTGAAGAGTTCCATGCGAAAAAATCCGTAGGTGTCAATACTTCCTTGGCGTAGTTGAGCATGGTAACATAGGGATGAATGGGATGGTGCCTTTTGATATCTCACCTCCTTCCAAGATATCAAATGGATCATACTGCGTTTCGTGGAAGCGGCGTTTGTTATACTTTGCGAGGTTACCGAGGGCGATCATTTTTCGTTGCGAAAAATGAAAAGGGTTTTCAGACCGAGTAGAGTGTCGTGCGGCTTTTCGATTGCGGGTGATGTGCTCCACTCATGCGTATGGCCGGGTAATTCGTTTGCGGAAGGGGAGGGTGTAGGCGATATCCCCGGTCGCTTTCCGTTTTTTCGTTTCTGCTTTATTGAGGAGTGGCGAACATGCCGCAGGGTACGATCAAGAAGTTGATCATGGACAAGGGCTTTGGTTTCATTCAAGGAGAGCGTGGAGAGTTGTTCTTCCACCATTCCGCTTTGGATGGGATCACCATCGAAGAGCTGCGCGAAGGTCAGAAGGTTGAGTTCGAGGAAGGCCGCGGCCCCAAGGGCCCGCGCGCCGAGAATGTCAAGGCCATCTGATATCTATACTGTACGCGGTCTGATCTGATACGAATTTCATCCTCGTGAAAAACGTATCATTATTACCCGTGAGGTATAGAAGCATCTGAACGAACAAGGGCAGCATTCAGGCCCCTGAAGGGCAACAGCTTCGGGGGTCTTTTATTGCGCGCATCCGGCCGAAACTACTGCATCTCGTCCAACAGATCGAAGAGGTTGTCGAAATAATCATCGACCGCTTTTGCCTCCGTCGTTGACGAGGATAAAAATTCCTCGGCCGCCATCGGCTCGAGCAAGGCCATGAGCGAACCTCGGGAAAGCGACAGGCCGGAGTTCCACAACGTCCCCGCCGTCGAAGTCAATCGTGCGGAGAAGACGTAATGATTCTGGCGGCTGCCGGTTTCCGCATACGAAGCTGTCGAAAATCGGCCTGAAGGAGATGTCTGCCGTTTTGCGGCAAGCTCTGCAAAAACATCATCGCATAAGGCGGCCGACGCACTCTTTAGGCCGGTTGTTGCGAAAACGTCGGTGGTGTTAATCCATCCGTTGCGCAACGGATTGCTCGATTCCAGAGCAAGCCGCGTCATGGAATCGTCCAACGATACCTTGTGGGAACTCGACATTGCCTCGGCCGGCGTCGCGATGCTTGAAGTTGAGACTTTCTCTTGGTTGTTGGTTTTCACGACGCTTGCCGAACTCAACGAAACGTAGAATGTTTTGGTTGCAACGGCGAATCCGTCGCTGACGGTCACCTGGACGCCGATGTCGGTCGTATAGCTGCCGTTCCGCGTCAGAGTGATCGTGTCCCCGGAAAAGTTGACGCTAACTTTGTTGCTGTCGATTGCAGCGGTTTGGGCTGCCCTTGCGTTATACAGAAGCGTGGGATTGGCGTAATAGGCCGAGCCCAGCTTAGCCACGAGGGTGCTTTTAGCAATGCTTCCCCGCCAGCGATAAAGCGCGCCCGACGGCAGAATGTAATAAAGTGCCTTATTGCTGCCGAACAGATATTTTTCTTTTTTGCCGTGAAGATTGGTGCAAAAACCGCCGCTCCCCTTGTACAAACCGAGCGAACGATCTAGCTCATAGGCTTTTTGTTTAACGAGATCCGTCGAAAAGACCGTGGCCGTGTAGCTGAGCGTGTCGCCGTCCGCGTCGGTGCCCTTCAGATTCACGGAAAGGGACGTCTGCGCCCCGGTCATCTTTTGCTCCGCGATCGAAGCCAGGGCCGGCGTGTTGTTTTCAGCGCCGGCCCTTAGCGTATAAGTGCCTTTGGTGATATTGCCGTATCCGGCCACGACCAGATAATACGTTCCGCTGGTCGCTGCAGTCCATGAGATTTGCGAGGCGGAAGTCGTGCCGTAATCGTCGTTCGATGCAAGCACCGCCGTGCCGGTTTGGTTGTAGAGATACAAGATCGAATCGCTCATCGTACCGAGTTGGACGGTGAAAACGTAAGTTCTCCCCGCGGTCGCGGTGAAACGGAACCAATCTTTGTCGCCTGCAACAGCGAGGTTTCCAGCCGTGGACTTGGAATTATCGATCAATGTGGCCACGGAGGCGTTGTTGCCGTGATCGTCCGACGAGAGTACCGTGAATGTAGCAGCTACGGCCGCACTGCTTTGTTTGTTGCTGTCAACAGCCACCGCGAAGTAGCGATAACTTGCGTTGGAAAAACCAGCGGTGCTTAAGATGATCGAGGCTTTCCCGTCCGAAATGGTCGAGGTGGACCCGACAAGCGTATCGTTCGCATCATATCGGCCGTTGCCGTTGGAATCGCGATAGAAGTTGACGCTTTTAACCGTTCCCGCGACGTCGGAAATTCCTGCGGCGGTCAAGGTAATCGAGGTGCCGGCCATGACCGAGCCGCTCGAAGGCGTTAGCTCGGAGATAACCGGTTTCGACACTGCCGTGCCGGCGAGTATTTTTAGCGTGTTGTAGGCATTAAGGATTCCGCCGGAAAGAACTTTGCCATTCAACGAGGAAGAGGATTCGACCCCGGAGATAATCGCGCTTTTGACTTGCACCACGGTGGCGTCGGTGTAGACCGACCAAGCCAACGCAGCCACGCCCGACACATAAGGCGCGGCCATGCTGGTGCCGGACATGTACTGATAGGTATTTTCCAATGCCGTGCTCAAGATCGATACGCCGGGCGCGGCGAGATCGACGGCCGTGGCTCCGTAGTTGCTGAAACCGGCCAAGGTTCCGGTCTGAGTGCAGGCCGCCACCGAGATGACGTTGTCCGAGGTGTAATTAGCCGGATAGGTGACGGTCTTGTCATTGTTCGCGCCTTCATTGCCCGCGGCGACGACGAACAAAATTCCGGCGCTGTTAGCAGCATCCACCGACGCTTTCAACGCGGAGCTGAAACTGCTGCCGCTCCAACTGTTGTTGTCCACACTCAGATTGACGCCGTCTTGCATCCGCCTCCACCTGGCGTAATTTCTGGCGTGG
>CAZNMP010000128.1:0-7605 GCA_964573875.1 uncultured Planctomycetaceae bacterium
TGCAGGACTTGGAATTCGAGCAAGTCGGCGGGACGAAGACGTTTCACGTCGATACGCGGGTGATTTTGGCCACGAATGACGACCTAAGCAAGCTGGTGGCCGACGGCCGCTTCCGCCAGGATCTTTTCTATCGCATTAATGTGATTAACGTGGAACTGCCGCCGTTGCGCGAGCGGATTTCGGATATTCCGCGGTTGGCGGAGCATTTTTTACGGCAAGTGTGCGAGGATTCGGGCAAGCAGGTTCGCGGATTCACGGAAGACGCCTTGGCTGCCTTGCAGCGTTACCGCTGGCCGGGCAACGTCCGCGAGTTGGAAAATGTGATCGAGCGGGCGGTCCTACTGGGCAAGGAAAACGTGGTGAGCGCGGACGATTTGCCGCAGGCGGTGACGGCCACGGGCAGCGTCAACGTCGAGTCGGCGGCCGGCCGTTCATTGAAGCAAGCCATGGAATCGCCCGAGCGACAGATTATCCGCGAAGTGCTTGAAGCGAACAATTGGAACCGCAACCTTACGGCCGAAGCGCTGAACATCAACCGCACGACGCTTTATAAGAAGATGAAGCGGCTCGGACTGGAAGAGATCGCAGTGGCGATGGGGCGATAGTCTGTTGCGCCAACCGATGGCGATTGCACTTCTTGCGATTCTTTTGCACAATGGCTGTGTCTCGGTTAGTTGTGTCTGCATCCGAGGACCGTGCAATGAAGAACCAGCGTTGGGAACTCTTTTTTTCTTTTCTGTTCTTTCCCCTAGTGGGAGCAATTATTACTTTGCTGTTGCCGATGATACATGCCCTACGGCAGTGGATAAGATAAAGTTTGGCCCAATACCCAGGAAATCCCATGCCTACCGTTGCTGCTATCGCTGCTTTTTTGGAACAAGTCGCTCCGTTTCGATTGGCGGAGGATTGGGATAATGTGGGGCTGTTGGTAGGGCGGCGCGAGCAAGAGGTGCGGAAGGTGATGACCTGCTTGACGGTCACGCCGGAGAGTGCGGCCGAGGCCGTGGAAGCGGGCGTCGATCTGATCGTTTCGCATCATCCGATGCCTTTTCTGGCCACGAAGCGTTTGACGTCCGACACGACCGTCGGCGGTTTATTGTTGGATTTGATCGGTGCGCATGTTGCGGTTTATAGTCCGCATACGGCGTTCGATTCGGCCGAGCAGGGGATCAACCAACGGATTGCCGAGGGGCTGGGGTTGCATGGGATCACTTCGCTTCTGCCGAATCCAGAAGGCCAAGGCACGGGCCGATGGGGATGGCTGGGTGAGCCTGTTGCGTTGAGCGAGCTTGCAGAGCGGTTGAAGCGATTTTTGGCAATCGAGCGGATGCAACTCGTGGGACAGCCGGAGCGAATCGTTCGCACGGTGGCCATCGGATGCGGGGCGGCCGACGAATTGCTCGACGCCGCGAAAGCGAACGGCTGCGACGCGATGGTGTTGGGTGAAGCACGATTCCATACGTGCCTTGAAGCCCAGGCAGCCGATATTGGATTGTTGTTGCCGGGGCACTTTGCCAGCGAGCGTTTTGGGGTCGAGCGCTTGGCGGAATCGCTCGGTCGGCAATTTCCCGAGATCGAAGTTTGGGCGAGCCGACGGGAAGAGGATCCGGTTCGGTGGATGTAGGGGAAATGTCGAAGGACGAAATTGGAATGACGAAGGGCCAAGGTTCAATGACCAATGTTCAATGTTCAAGGACCAATGATTAAGGACTAATGGGGTTTGCCGAGTTCGTTCCTTTTGGGTTTTCACTGTTGAGATTTGTGATTTCCTCGCGGCCCCTTCTCTAGACGGTAAGTTGTAACGTAGAATTGGGGCATGCAGCCGAAAACGCTTACTGCTCTGCCTGTATACAACGAAGTGGACCACGTTGCCGGGGCCATCGCGGGGGCGCTTTGCTATTGTCATGACGTGCTAGTGGTCGATGACGGTTCGACCGACGGCACGGGGCCGTTGCTGGCCGAGCGGGACGACATTCTTTGCATCACGCATCCGAAAAATTTGGGCTACGGCGCGGCCCTTCGTTCAGCATTCGATTTCGCCATTCAAGGCGGTTACGAGGTTTTTGTCACGATTGATTGCGACGGCCAGCACCAGCCGCAGTTGATTCCCAACTTTGTTGAGCGATGCGTGGCCAATGATGTGGATATTGTTTCGGGCAGCCGGTATTTGCGGGCGTTTGCGGGCGATAGCGATCCGCCTGCCGACCGCCGCCGCATCAATGAAACGGTTATTCAGGAGTTGGAGCGGCGGATTGGGTTGCGGGTGACCGACGCTTTTTGCGGTTTCAAAGCCTATCGGGTGTCGGCGCTTAGGAATATCAAATTGACGGAGACTGGCTACGCGATGCCGCTGGAGTTGTGGGTTCAGGCGGTGCGATTAGGGCTGCGAATTGTTGAGTTGCCGGTGCCGAGGGTTTATTTCAACGAAAAACGTTCGTTCGGCGGAGCCTTGGACGATCCCGAGACACGGTTGGCGATTTATCGGAAAGTAATCCATGACGCGCTCCATCGCGATTCCTGGCAGACGCCGCGCGGGGATCGCGAATCACTGATCGAACCGCCTTGGGAAAAAGTGGAAGACGGTCTGGATGGAAATTTACGGCGGCGCGATCAACTTGATTATGATTTGCAGGGGCGATCGCTGGCGGAAATTTCGCAATTGGCACGCGCCGAGCTGTTGGCACTTGCGCGGCGGTGGACTTCGGCTTATCGCGATGTGCCCACGAAAGCGAATACTTCGAGAGCCCCGATATTTTTGGCCGGTCATCAGCCGCAGATGTTTCATCCGGGCGTGTGGTTCAAGAATTTCGCACTCTCCGAGTTGGCCGCACAGCACGGGGCGACAGCCGTCCAGTTGATCGTGGATAGCGATTTGCTGGGGGGCACGTCGCTGCGCGTTCCGGCCGGTACGGCAGATGCACCCCGCGTGGAGCAAATGCTGTTTGACCAGCCGGAGCCGCGGATTGCTTATGAGGAGCGGCGGATTGAAGACCCTGCGATGTTTGCCGAATTTGGGCGTGCGGTTGCGGGGCAACTTGCCGGCTTGGTCAAAGATCCGGTGATGGCGGCCTATTGGCCGCTGGTTTGTGCGAGGGCAGAGCACGGAGAAAATCTGGGGGCTTGCTTGGCCCAGGCGCGTCATCAATTGGAGGAAGACTGGGGGCTTGAGACGCTCGAAGTGCCTTTGAGTTGGATTTGCAAAAGCCAGGCCTTTCAATGGTTTACGGCGCATCTTTTGGCCCGGTTGCCGGCGTTTCGGACGGTTTATAACGAAGCAATCCGGGACTATCGCAAGATGTATCGGGTGCGAAGCGACTCGCATCCCGCGCCCGAACTGGCCGAGGAAGGCGAATGGCTGGAATCGCCGTTTTGGGTGTGGACGGCGGAGCGGCCGGAGCGTCGCCGGCTTTTTGCCAAAGCGGCCGCCAAGGAAACGATCCTTTCCGACCGGCAAAGCTGGGAAGAGCGTTTGCCGCTTTCGGTGGAAGGGGATGGAAAACGGGCGGCCGAGCGATTGTGGGAGCTTCAGCAGGGCGGGGTGCGTATCCGTTCTCGGGCACTGGTGACGACGCTTTGGGCTCGCATGGTTTTGGGCGATTTGTTTTTGCATGGGATTGGCGGGGCAAAATACGACCGGGTGACGGATCGGCTGATTGCACGGTTTTTCGGTCTGCAACCGCCGGGATACATGGTTCTGTCGGCCACACTGCAATTGCCGATCGCACGCAAGCCGGCCTCGATTGCCGAGTTGCGAGGCATCGAGCAGGAGCTTCGCGACGTGGAATTTCATCCAGAGCGGTTCATTGGCAATGCCGATGTCGTGACGGAGCGGCGAATTGCCGAAAAACGGCAGTGGATTTTCACAACGCCGACTGTGCAAAATGCCAAGCAGCGTTGCCAGGCCATTCACGAGATCAACCGGCAGATGCAGTCGGAGCTGGAAGGACGCCGGCAGGTGCTTTTGGAACGCCGGGCGGAACTGGTCGAGCGGCTTCAAGCGGAAAAGGTGCTGGGGTCGCGGGAGTATGCGTTTTGTCTGTATCCCGAATCTTATTTGCGGGAATTTTTTGCGGGGCTACTTCACAAAACGATCTAAAAGTGGTTTGATAACAGGCCGATGCTAGAAGAAAGGATTCTCGTTCGATGGGCCTGGAATCCGTGTTGAGCCTGCCGGCGGATCCGGTGTTGCAAGGGGTGGAGCGTCGTCGGGTGCGGCTGCCCGTGCTTAGGGCGGAAAGCAGCGACCACGCGACGATCTATTATTTTTTGCAGGCGATTTTTCAAGGGCCCTCGCGTGAAGAGTTTCACGCTTCGCTGGAAGATCCCTTTTACGAGCCATTCGATCGTTTGTTGTTGCGGCGCGAGCGAAAGATTGCCGCCCATGTGCATATCACGCATCGAACGATGCAATTTGGGCGCGAGATGATTCCGGCGGCTGGCTTGGGGTGGCTGGGCGTCGCCTCGGAGCATCGGCATCAAGGGCTTGGCCGCTATTTGCTTCGTGCGGCCGAAAAGCAGATGGAGGAAAGCGGTGCGTTGGCGGGTATGCTGCGCACCTCGATTCCGGGATTCTTTCAGGCAGCAGGCTGGGCGGTGTGCGGTCGGCCGAGTTTTCGTCGAGCAAATGTGCGCACTCTTTTAGCGCGGCTTTTGGATCACAAGCTGATACCTCGGCCGCGCCGGCGTTTGCATATTCGGCCGTGGCGTCAATGGGAACTGCCGGCGTTGGAACGGCTTTATCGGCAGAACTTGGAGGGCTACGGTTCGCTGGAACGCACGACGGCCTATTGGCAATGGTTGTTGAGCCGCCATGCCTGCGACGAGGTTTACGTGGCTTTGGAAGGGCCGGAGCAATTGGAGTTGGGCGAGATCAGTACGCGAATCGTCGGCTATGCGGCGACGCGCGGCGATCAGATTTTAGAGCTGATGACAGCTCCGGATTGTCCCCGGGCAGGGCCGGAACTGTTGGCCCGATGTTGCGGCGATGCCATCGAACATGATCGGCATTGCATTGTGCTTCATGCACGGCCTGGGCATCCGCTGTTTGGGATTTTCGACGAGGCAAGCGGTTGTCCGGCGTCGCCATCGCCGGAACACGGCGAAATTTCGATGATGCGGGTGTTGAATCCGCAAAAACTGTTGCAGCGATTGTGCGGCGAATTGTACGGGCGTGTCGTCGAGGCTCAACTGCCGCGGCCGTTGGGATTGGGGCTGTTGGTAGATGGCGAAAAGTATCAGCTTGAGATCAACCGGGATGCGGTAAAAGCATCTTCAGAGCGGATCGGCCGAAGTTATTTGCGGTTGGGCAACGCTGATTTTACGCGGCTTGTTTTGGGTCAACTGGATTGGGATGCGGCCGTTGCCGAGGGCCGGCTGGAATGCTCGACCGTGTTGGCCCAGGAGGCCGGCCGCGTATTGTTCCCCCCGATTCCGCTTTGGCATCCGCCGTGGGATGCGCTGCCGCGCGGCGCGGGATGAACAAGGGAAAGGTGTTGTAGAGTTTTTCTCGGATGATCCGAAACCGAACTACCATCATGGCGTGATGGTAATTTTCAGAGGGTTAGTGGCTGCACCGTCGCCGCGAACTACGATCATTTCAGCTTCGGCGGGACCGTCTAACGCCATTCTCGGGATCAGGCAGCGCACGCCTAGATCGTACCAGCCTAGAATCTCGGCTTCCACTTCTTGCCCCTTGATGTTGAGCAATATCTGACCCGGTTCGGGACCGAGCCCTTCGCCGGCCAAAACGACGGCTTGGCCCGGTGTTGCCGTGTCGGGGTCAAGCTCGAAGGCCGCGGGATCGACCGGCAGAATGTCGGCCGGCGCAAGCTTCGCACCGTTATTGGTGCGGTTGGCTTCCGTTATGGCTTGATTGGCATCGACCAGCACGTGCAAGGTGCTGAAGGGCGCGGGCTTGCCTTGGGCGTCTCGACCCATCGTCATCGCTTCGATCGGCAGTCGAATATCGACGCTCTGCACATCGCCGGCTTCGATGGCCGCAACGCGGACGCCCGCTTGCGGCAGATTGGCTGCCAATCGGTCGCCTGTCGCGGCGAACAACATGACGTTGAACGGCTCTACAACGGGCCGCGCGCTGTTGTTGCGGAACCACACGCGATAACGCGGGCCCAGTTTTTCGTCCGGATGGCCTGGATCGACAAAGCGAACGGCCACGAGTTGCAGATCAAACACCGCCTCGGGCACAACAATCGGCTTCAGATCCACCCAGGTGCCGCAAGCCACTTCGGGCAATGGCACGAACACCGGCGTTTCCCAGTAGACCCACGTCGGACACGGATCGTAAATCACCGGTCGGCACCAAATTGGCCGCGGATCCCAATAGGCCGGGCAATGCCAATGCCACGACCACTCTACCCAGGGATTCCATCGCGGATACCAGCAAACGCCGGCGAAGAACGAAGGGCCCCAGTAGGAATACTGGAAGCAGAACCGCGAATAATTCGGCGTTACATATCCGTGATAAAAATGAGGATGGTGGATATAAGGGGGCATGGGCCCAGGGCCGTGATGGAAACGGTCGGGCCCAGGACCGTGATGCGGATCGACAAGATGTTTTGCATGTTTTTGCAATTCAAGCCGGCGAGCCACGTCGCCCTGTTGATGCATCTTGTATTGGTTGGCCAATTGGATTTGCTTGGCTTTGTCACCCTTCGCAAGCCGATCCAACTCGCCCGACTTCCATTGATCCGGGAACGGCTTCTTCTTAATGTCCTGCTTCTTGGGGTCGAATTTTTTGACATCGTGCTTTACGACATCGCCGGGGCCTTTTTTCGTGATTCCCGGCGGATTCGTCAACGGTTTCGTATCCGGAAGCGAAGGCTTCGTCTTGCCCGTCTTCAGAGTGTCCGTCTTGAGTTTCAGGTCTTTGTCGCGTAAATCCAGTTGTTTGCCCGAATCGATGCTCAAACGTTTTCGGACGTCGGTCGATTTCGTCCGTGCATCGGTCGGCAGGGTTCGTAGATCGGTAGGGTTGATCCGCCGGTCGGCGTTCTTGGTCTGAATTTTTGTGTCGGGCGCAGGCGTGATTTTCTTGTCGATGACCGTAGTGCCGTCTAGCTTTCGGCCCTCGATCTTTGGATCCTTGCGATCAACGATTTTTTTATCCGTCGTCTCGATTTTGGTATCTAAACGCTTGCGAATCTCCGATGTTTTAATGCGATTGGTCGTGTCGGCCGCCGGAGGCGGAGATCGCCGCTCAATCGGCACGGCATCGATCTTCTGGCGCGTCTGCACTTTGGGTACATCCGGCTGAATGTTTTTTCGCGTCGCAGGCGTCGTATCGTTGGTTTTGCCGATGGTGCGATTGCCGCTTGCGTTGTCATTTCGTATGCGGGCAGAACCGTCCTGGTCGTTCTTGCGGCGATCATCAACGGCCAAGCGTCGATCGACGCCCGTATTGGAGGACCAGTTCCTAATTTCGGAAGCCCCTGAAGATCGGAATCTTGGGGTTGCGGAATTATCGTTGGTTGTTGAGCGAAAGGAAGTAGGCTGCCGTTCGATGCGGACCGGCGGGGCCGATTGGCGCACCACAGGCGGTGATTGGCGGACGGGATTCGCCCGAGAATTGTCGATGCGATTATCGCG
>CAZNMP010000129.1:0-1648 GCA_964573875.1 uncultured Planctomycetaceae bacterium
GGCCTTTGTTCCTGTACACTAGTAGGTTTGCGGTTATTCCTTTTTGAAGTATTTCAGGTGCGACTCTCATGGACATGGATTCACTGGTAGCCTTGTGCAAGCGACGCGGTTTTTTGTTTCAGTCGAGCGAGATTTATGGCGGCTTGCAGGGTTTTTGGGATTATGGCCCCTTGGGCGTGGAACTGAAACGCAACGTCCGTGAGGCGTGGTGGCGCGACATGGTCACGTCGCACAACGAGTTGGAAACAGCAGCCGGCGCTCCCTCGGCATTCGAGATGACGGGCCTCGATTGCTCGATCATCATGCATCCGCAGGTTTGGAAGTGTTCGGGCCATTACGACCTGTTCCACGATTACATGGTCGATTGCCGGGAGTCGAAAAAACGCTATCGCCACGATCAGGTCTGCGGCCGTTGGTTGACTTGCAAGGGACAACGAATTTTTGTGGCCAGCGACGCGCCCGGCAACGAAGGGTTGGAACTGACGCAGCACAAGGCGATGAAGTTCTTCAACCTGCGCGGCAAGGATCTCGACAGCTTGACTTGGGAAGGGCCGTTGGTGTCACTCACAACGGTTAGCGATTTTTCGCAAGTATTGGGACCGGACGCCAAGACGCTCGGCACGTTGACACCGCCGCGCGAATTCAACTTGATGTTCAAAACGATCGTCGGCGCTTTGGGCGGCGAGGATGACGTTGTTTTCCTGCGTCCCGAGACGGCCCAAGGCATTTTCGTCAACTTCAAAAACGTTTGCGACAGCACGCGTGTGCGGATTCCATTCGGCATTGCGCAGATCGGCAAAAGTTTCCGCAACGAAATTACGCCGCGAAACTTTACGTTTCGCTCGCGCGAGTTCGAGCAAATGGAAATTGAGTTTTTCTGCCATCCGAACACATCGCCCGACTGGTATCGCTATTGGCGCGACCGTCGTTATGCGTGGTATGTCAATTTGGGGTTAGCCGGCGAACGTTTGCGATTGCGCGACCACGACAAAGACGAGTTGAGTCATTACTCCTGCGGCACGGCCGACATAGAATACGCCTTCCCCTTCCTCGGGCCCGGTGAATTCGGCGAGCTTGAAGGGGTGGCCCATCGTGGCAATTTTGATCTACGCAGCCACATGGAAGGCAAGCTGGTTCACAAGGGCGACGACCTGGTGGTTGAATCGGACGCCGAAGGCAAGCCGCGTCACAAGGGCAGCGGACGCGATTTGAGCTACTTCGATGATTTGACCAAGGAACGTTTCGTGCCGCACGTGATTGAGCCGTCGGCGGGCGCGGATCGGGCGACGCTGGCATTTCTCTGCGAGGCTTACAACGAGGACGAAGCACCCGACGAGAACGGCAAGCCGACCAAGCGGGTATTCTTGAAGTTCCATCCGCGGTTGGCTCCGATCAAGGCGGCCATCTTCCCCCTGGTGAAAAAAGACGGCATGCCCGAAATCGCCCGCGAGATTTATAAAACGCTCAAGCCGCACATGACGGCGTTTTATGACGAGAAAGGCGCGGTCGGGCGCCGTTATCGCCGCCAGGATGAAGTAGGCACGCCCTTCTGCATCACGGTCGATAGCCAAACGCTCCAGGACGGCACGGTGACGATTCGTGACCGTGACACGCTCGATCAATGGCGCGTATCGAAAGACCAATGCTT
>CAZNMP010000129.1:1748-7602 GCA_964573875.1 uncultured Planctomycetaceae bacterium
CCCTGTTTAGTTTATCCCTTGGCGGGAAATATCTCGCGCAGATATCTGCATTGTGTCGCATAGTCGGCAACGACGCCATGCGGGGCAGCGGCTTCAAGCTGGATCCAACCGCTGTAATGGATATCGTCCATCGCTTTGCGGACCTGCTTGAAGTCGATGCGGCCTTGGCCGAGCAAATGACCGGCGTCTTTGAAATGAAATTCGCAAATCAGCGAGCCGAGTGAGCGGATTTCCTTGAGAACATCGCGACCTTTGTCGGTTGAATTGCCCACGTCGTAATAGACCTTCACGGCCGGCGAACCAATCAGATCATTTAGCCGTTTGTGATCCTCGGCGCTCATCCAGTTTTCGAGCCCGATCGTGATGCCTTGCTTTTCGGCTTTCTTGGCAATCTTTTGGAAGACGCCGACGGCATGATCGATGCCGGCCTTGTCGTTCATATCCAATTCAAAGCAGGCAGGCATGGTTACTTTCATGCCAAGGGCTGTGCAGACATCGACGCTATCGCTGAGCCATCGCGCCGCACGGGCGTCGGTCTTGATGGGTGTTACCCAAAATTCTCCCTCGGCCATCGAGGCGATTTCCATGCCGGTGCGTTTCGACGCTTCAAGATAGGCTTTTTGAACTTCGTGACGCCGCAGGTGCATGTCGTTGCCGATCGTGCCCATGTCGATCTGAACACCATCGAGCCCGATTTGTTTGGCTACATCAAGGGCGGCCGGGTCGCTACGTTTGCCCAACGACCAATCGCATGCACCGATTTTGAATCGCCTTGAATCTGCGGCGGCAAACAACGGCGTTAAAGCTGGAGAGAACGCCGTCAGGGCCGTTGCTTGTGCCGAACGCAGAAGAAAATGCCGACGATTCCAATGCGTATTTGCGGATAACATGTTGAACCTCATTCGTTTCTAACGTATTAGCCAAAGATGATCACCATGCTTTCGTGACGCCGGGAATCGCACATGCGTAGAGACCGTCGGCGCCTGGTTTGACCAGCGTTTCTGCATCCCAGGCAAGTTTTTTTGGCGTCAGATCGAGTTGCGAATTGACGGCTTCGTCCCACGTAACGACTTTGGCGGAATACGCAGCCATGCGGCCGAGAATGGCGGTCATGGTGCTTGCGGCACCCCAATCGGCTTCGTTATACGGCTGGCCCGCCTGAATCGCGGCCATGAGATCGTCCATTTCGACTTGATGACCGTCGGGACTCCGATTCCAACGAACAGGGTCTTTGCCCGTGGCCAGCAGAATATTGTTGCCGTAGCCGTGCAGTTCAGCGCGGCCCTTCGTGCCGTGCGCGTAATCGGCAAAGGCATCCCAGCCACCTGGGATGTGGTGGCTGAAGCTGAACATCTTCAGACCGGAGGCGTGAGTGAATTCAACAGCAGTGTGATCAAAAATTTCGCCGAATTCCTTGCCGACGCGAACCTGACGACCGCCGAATCCGCGAGCCTCGACGGGATGGGCCTGGGCCATCCAGTTGCACACGTCGATATCATGCACGTGTTGTTCGACAATCTGATCACCGCTAAGCCATGTGAAGTAATACCAATTGCGAACCTGGTATTGCATTTCGGTTTGATCGGGCTGACGCGGACGCACCCAAACGCCGCCGGAACCCCATTGGGCTCGCAGATAGCTCAATTCGCCGATAGCACCGTCGTGAATGCGTTGCACCGTTTCGCGATGCTTTGCTTCATGGCGCAGATGATGGCCCACGGCAACGGCCAGCTTCTTCTTTTTCGCTTCCTCGTTGGCGGCCAAAATGCGGCGCAAGCCGGGGGCGTCGGTGGCCACCGGCTTTTCCATGAATATGTGTTTTCCCGCTTTCACGGCCGCCTCGAATTGAGCGGGCCGGAAACCCGGGGGAGTGCAGAGCAGCACTAAGTCTGCGCCGGAGTCGATTGCCTTCTGATAGCCGTCCATGCCGGTGAATTTTCGGTCCTCGGGCACGTCAATGCGGTCTTTGAACTGCTTCTGCAACGCATTCAAGCTGCCGTCGAGCGAATCCTTGAAAGCATCGGCCATGGCGATTAACTTGACGTTGGCCTTGGTGCTCAAGGCATTGGCAGCCGCGCCGGTGCCGCGTCCTCCGCAGCCGATCAACGCGATTTTGATGGTGTCGTTGCCGGCGGCATGGACCGGTGAAACCATCATGCCGGCCAAAGCAGAAACCGCAGTAACGCGCCCCGTGTTTTTCAGAAAATTGCGACGTGAAATAGCATTAAATTCTTGTTTCATGATTGTTTCCTAGCAGAAAGGTTGGAGGTTTATGGAGGGATCTTTTTGGTTAAAATCTAGTTCGATAGTCAATACTCTCGGGCTGTTGTGACGCCCGGCATCGGAACGGGATATTTGCCATCCGAGCCTGCAACTAGCGGAGCCGCTGAATTCATGGCCAGCTTGTCCACTTCGGGCGCGAACTCGTGATCGAGATTTAGAATCTGGTCATACGTGATAACTTGCGCCGTGTGAGCTGCCATTCGGCCCATGCTGCTCACGAGACTTGCTTCGGCTCCCCGTTTCGCTTCGTTGTACGGTTTATCTTGGCGAATAGCGTCGATGAGATCTTGCCATTCGACGCCGTAGCCCCAATCTCCCGATTGGGACGATTTCCATGCAATTTCGGCCTTATTTGGGTTCTGTCCCTTGAAAATGTGGCTATCCGAGATCGAGGCGAGTCCCTTGGTTCCATGCGCGAGACTGTCGAACTGTTCGTAAGCACCCGTGATGCAACGACCGTACATAAAAAGTTTTGCACCGTCAGCGAATGTGTACTCGACGGAGTAGTTGTCGAAGTTTTGGTCGATCGAGTTACTGCGGTAGTGGCGACCGCCGCTGGCTTGGGCCTGAACGGGCCAAGCATTTTTCATCCAGCAACACTCATCAATGCTGTGGATATAGAAGTCGCTATAGCAACCGCCGCTGGCCCAGAGAAAACTGTGGAATCGCTGGATTTGATAAAGAAGCTCGCTGATGCCTTCCGGCTTTCGGTCGGAGGCAAAGGACGCAATCGGCCCGTGCATGCGGTATGTCCTTAGCGTAAGGATATCACCGATCCGACCCGATGCGATCTGCTCGTGGAGTTCTCGGCGTGCCCTCGCGTGACGCCACATCAGCCCGACGCCCACCTTGAGATTGCGTTTCTCCGATTCCGCGGCGAGTTTCAGCATTCTGCGAGTGCTGGGACCATCGACCGTCGTCGGCTTCTCCATGAATGTGTGGATGCCTTTTTCGATAGCGTAACCAAAGTGGACCCAACGGAAGGCTGGCGGGGTGGCGAAGATGACGACGTCGCCGGCCTTCAAACAATCCATGGCTTTTTTGTAGCCGTCGAAGCCGACGAACTGACGGTCTTGCGGTACATCGATCTTGTCAGCGCAAACCTTCTTAAGTTGCTCCAAACTGCCTTTGAGACGATTTTCGAAGACATCTGCCATAGCCACCAGTTTGATCGGCCCACCGGTGGTTGCCAAGGCATTCGCGGCAGCGCCGGTGCCTCGTCCGCCGCAACCTACCAGGGCGACTTGAATCGTATCGTTGCCGGCTGCATGCGCGCTGCGAGCGATATTCAAATTGGCAGCCAAGGCAACGCCTGTGGCAATCGTGCTCGTCTTCAAAAAATCGCGGCGTGATGCGGTTGCATGGGACGAATCATTTCGACTCACAGCAATGCTCCTTTGCGTCAGAATGAAAGCAGAATTTGCCAGATATACATGTTGGCCAGCCCGTCGATGTGTTGCCATACGTCGCGAACTACGTCCTCATCGCCGGGCAGCGATGCCAATTGACGGCGTTTTTCATTCCAGGCGACAACTTCGCCGGGCTGGAGTTTGTCGGCCGGCGGTTGGAAAGACGTTGGATGCTTCGCTGTGATGCTGGGGCTGGCCGGAACGGCCGCGTGGCCTTGGGAATAGATACCGTATTCCCGCGTGAAGTCGGTCATTGCCTTTACGTTTTCGACCTTGGCGTCGTTCTGGATGATCGCTCCGGAATCCATGATATAGCCGCCGTCGCGGGCAACGCCGTCGATGATTTTTTTGCAACATTGGCGGATGTCGTCTGGCGAGCCGTGCCCTAGCAGGGCGTTGGGAATGCCTCCGCTTAAACAGAATTTATCGCCGAACACTTGGTGTGCCTTGAAGATGTCGCCTTGATCGACGTGATACACGATGCTTCGCGCGGGCAACTCGGCGAAAGATTCGAGGTGGTAATCCCACTTTCCCTCGGCATAGAAAAGCGTTTGAAATCCCTCGGACCAAAGCTCTTCGATAATCGGTTTGACGGTGGCCCAATAAATGTTTTTGAAAATCTCGGGCGAAACAAACGGCACGCCGCCGCGGTGCATCCAATAACCGATGGGAACTTGCCGCAAGGGATCGGCGGTTGTACGAGCGACATGATGAAGGTGCGGCATCAAAGCTTCGCAGGCGGCAATGACTTTGTCGCGCCGTTCATAAAGATCCTCGACTAATCCCAGATAGCCGCGCAACTTGTCGGCGATGATGTCCATGGGCGCTTTGAAGATGCCCGAGATAGCCGAGACCGTGCCCGATTCGGCGCGTAGGCGGGCGTTTTGCTCACCGAAAGCACCGAAATATTCCATCATCGCCATTCCGCCCTTGAGAATCGCAAGGTTATGATTGCGCGTGACGGGATCGCCCATTTTGCACATTTCGGTGGAAACGCGCGGTAGCCAAACGTTCATCAAATAGCCCGTCGGATCGTCGATCAGTTGATCGTATTCGTCGGGCTGCATAAAGGCCTTATTCTGAGGCGGTTCGCGATACTGGAAGCCCGTGCTGGCTGGAATATCAATGCCCGGGATACCGTAATACTTCAGGCCAATTGCTTGCGCCAAACCGGTCCACACGTAAACCATATTCGGCACGACCGCATCCCAATCGAAATCGGCGGCGCATTTGCGCGCGGCGGCAAATGCCTTGTGGTAATCGTGGGCTAATTCCTGGCATGTGTAGCCTGCATAGACGCCGGTGAACTCGGCCACAAAGGGCCGGATCGGGATCATGTCGGGCTGACCATTGCGCATGGCCGTGACGTAGCGATTCAGCCGGCTTTGGTAGCGGGCTTCCATATCGGATAGCTGAGTGTGCGGACCATCGATAACTGTCGTTGGAAGAGTAGTAGGCATAATATCTAGGAAAAAAATGCTTTTCTTGGTTGATTAACTGATTGCCGGCAGTTCAAAGCCTTTGCGTCTTGGCCGGGATAGCAGCTTGTTGGCTTCGTCGCAGTTGGTGAATCGTTCGGTGGCCGGATCCCACTTCAACGGTTCGCCGACGCGGCCGATATCGCGCACGATATTGACCAGATAGCATAGCGTGCTGGAACGTTGGCCGTATTCGATGTCAGCGTTGCACCGCTTGCGGCTCTTGATGCAATCCACCCAGTTTTCAATGTGGTATGCGGTTTCCGGCCGTTTGTTGTGGCCGGGGTTATCGGAAGATCGGATCAATTCCTTGGGATTGCCGGCGACTTTGTCGCGATTGATTTCGATCTTGCCCTTTTCTCCGACAAAAATTGCGCCGAGGCCGGGACCGCGGTCACCGTCGAGATGCAACTTCACTTCCGTGCCGTTGGCGAATTTCATGGTCACTTTGGCACGCGGACCAATGAGTTTGGCCATACCGTGGTAATCGGTGCCGGTGTCGACGTCGCCGGTATCACCCAAAATCGCGCCGCCCACGGTTTGCCGACCGGCGAACTTGCCGGTGTCGCGCCGGGCGACCGGCTCTTCAAGAAGCACCTCGACCGGCCCTGTCTCATCGGTGCCCAAGGCGCGATTGATTTGATCGTAAGAGTGGGTGCCCCAGCCGGTAACGCCGAAGCATAG
>CAZNMP010000130.1:0-7563 GCA_964573875.1 uncultured Planctomycetaceae bacterium
CACGGGCTTGATCAAGTCGAACTTGCCGGCTCGTATTGCGTTCCAAGTGGCGAGCCGAACGGATAGCCGCGTGGTGCTGGATGAAATGGGCGCCGATAAGCTGTTGGGCAACGGCGATATGCTGTTCCTGTGGCCGGGCACCAGCACGTTGCTGCGCGGCCAGGGCACCTATTTGAGCGACGACGAGATTTCGCGGGTGATCGGGGCCGTGGCCACCGAGGAACCGCAGTTCGTTAAGGAATTGGTGCAACTGAAGACGACGACGCCGGACGGAGACGGCAAGGCGAAATTCGCGAACCGCGACGAGCTTTACGAGTCGGCGATTGATATCGTGGTGCGTGAGGGACGCGGCAGCGTGTCGCTGTTGCAGCGATCGTTGGGCATCGGCTACGGTCGAGCGGCCCGACTTGTTGATTTTATGGCCGAAGATGGGATCGTGGGGCCGTATAACGGTTCGCAAGCGCGAGAAATACTGCTTTCGCTGGAACAATGGCAGCAGATGAACGGCGAGGAAGCGGCCCCGGCGGAGGCGTCGAAGCCGCGTCGCAATAATAAGATTCAATTGGACGAGCCCGGGGAGCAACGAATGTCGTCGGGCAGTATTCGAACGGTGAAGCCGGTGGACGATCCTGAAGAAGAGGACGAGGAGCCGCCTTTCGCGACCGACGAAGACGAAGAGGATTACGACGAGGAGGAACAGGAATTCGAGGAAGAGGATGAAGAATACGAGGGTGAAGACTATGAAGAAGAGGAGGAAGAGGAGTTAGATGAGGAAGAAGATGCGGAATCGGAAGTTGAAGAACACGATGAAGAACCGCCGGCGAAGAATGTGAAACGGCGCTGGAAGGCCGAGAGTGCATAGGGGCGGCAAGGGCCGCCAAGCCAATGCGAGCTACCGCTCGGATAATAAAACTTCGCTCCCGTTGGTCGCTAATCTTCGTTAAGAAAAACACGATCTTTGAGAATAGTTGAGTGGGGTGGCAAGGGCCGCCAGCCAATGCGAGCTACCGCTCGGAGAATAAAACTCCGCTCCCGTTGGTCGCTAATCTTTGAAAGAAATGCGATCTTTGAGAATGGTAGTGTAGGGGCGGCAAGGGCCGCCAGCCAATGCGAGCTACCGCTCGGATAACAAAACTTCGCTCCCGTTGGTCGCTGATCTTCAAAAGAAATACGATCTTTGAGAATAGTAGTTAGGGCGGCAACGGAACACTAATCGTCACTGATCGGCGCTAATTCACGCAATCATACGGATTCTAATTTGATATTGCGTGGATATTACCACGCTTACGTTTTGGCTCTCGTTTAGCAAGACTACCTGTTCTATAGCCCGAAGGGCTTAAGCAAGACAGCCTAGGGTTGTCGCGCAGCGACTACCCTAGGAACCGGAATTTTTCTCAACTCCAAACCCCAACGGAGTTTCGGAGAATGCCATTATGCTACGGAACCCTTTCAGGGTTCATCGCAGGATATCCCACGTTCCCCAGGGTAGCCGCTCGGTGCGGCAACCCTGGGCTATCCTACGAAATCCCTTCGTGATAAAGATGGCCAAGAAATAAACGCGGGGCGAACGTTTTGGGCGTTCGCCCCGCGGAATTGTTTCCCGGATTAGCGTTAAGTCAACAAAACTACTCGAGTGTGGTCGGGAGGCAATCGGACATGCTTCCCAAGAGTGCGAACACCTCGGCACTTGTCGAAACACTCAAGGAGCGGACGGAGCCGTCGCCCATACCGAAGTTGACGGTACCATTGTGGTCACTACCAGGTGAGGCAAACCAGCCATTGTTCATCAATGATGTCGAAGTGCTAGTGGCAGTGAGCACACCCGTGCTGAATAAGGTTGCATCGCCGCCGACTGCCCAGCCGTCATGGCTAATGATAGGACCGGTGCTGGAATTACGAGTCGTGTCGGTTGCCGAGGTTTGGGTGGTGATTCGCTGTAATTCGCCCGTCATGATGGTATTTGACGTGCCGTCGCGAATTGCACCGAATGATGTACTGGTATTGAGTTGGCCAAAGATGCCCCAGCATTTTGAGTAACTGTCGGTGAATGTGCTTGGGAAGGGAGTTGTTGTGGAGCAATATCCGGTTTGTAGCGCACTGTCGATTACCATCGTTTGCGCGCTCCAATTGAGACGTCCAGCACAACCACCGAAGTCAGTCCCGCCGCCGGCGTTGTTAGCAGTGGGCCAACTCGACAGCATCATGACCGAGTCGGCGCCTGAACGGAATGCACTGCGCCGAGTAGGACAGTAAAAAGTCTTGATCTCCAAGGCTGCTGCTGTATGGGTATAGGTGCCGGTAGTGGCAGTTGCTTGCGCATTACCCAGGACGCTTGTGGTAAAATCCCATTGTTTGAAAACGTTGTCCATTTCAACAAATGGCAGAATTCGAAGCAAAAAACCGGTGCCGTGGGCACCTGCGCCAGCGGAAGCGTTGGCCCAGGGATCCGCATTTGGGGTAAACACAGCTGGCGTGCCCGATGTCGTGCCGGAGATAACCCCTGGCGGAAAGACGCGGTTGGATTGGGCGTAGTTGTGAAGAGCTAGGCCGATTTGCTTGAGCTGGTTGGTACACTGCATGCGTCGAGCAGCTTCGCGGGCCGCTTGAACGGCGGGAAGGAGCAGTGAGATAAGAATGCCGATGATCGTGATGACCACCAGAAGCTCGACCAAAGTAAACGCGGATAGCTTGACTCTCTTTGAGCGCATAAATGCCTCTCCTAACGTGTTCCGGGAAACTGGCTGGCAAGGCCGCCCTTAGACTTTGCCACCACCTCTTATTAGACCACAACTTGGAAATTGGTCAAGACATTTATTGAAGATCGACGTTATTAATAGGATTTCCGCATGAATTACTAATCATGGAATGCGAAATGATACGCTATTCTGGGGGTGTGGCTGGATGTTAATAGCGGCATCAGGATGGGTAATGGATACAGGTCCGACGTTCTGTCGGCCGCTAAACGTAGGGACTGATATTGCGTCGGTCGCTAAACAGTTGTGCAATCCGCGCACATTCCGGGAGCTGTTAGCTCCCGGCTATACTAAACTCAGAGGCCGACGTTGTGTCGGCCGCTAAACGGTTGTGTTTTTTTGGTTTGCGGACAAACCGCCATGGTTTTTTACCCTATCCTGGGCGATTGACCCTGTTGGTGCGCGTCGATAAATTAACTAGCATGGATCTCGCGTATTTTAAACGCTGGCGCATGGAGATCAATTTGGTGGGGCGGCCATGTACGCCGCCGCCCGTGCCGGAACCTTATGCGTTTGTCTCGTGGGACGAATCGTTACTGGATGCATTCGCCCAGGCGAAGTATCTGAGTTTTCGGAATGAGATGGACTCGAAGGTGTTTCCGTGTTTGGCGGAATTCGAAGGATGCCGGCGTTTGATGCGGGAAATCGTGCGGAAACCGGGTTTTTTGCCTGAAACCACTTGGCTGATCGTGCATAAGCCGGGCGACGGCCGGAAGATGGAGTATTGCGGCGCAATTCAGGGCGTGCGCGATCAATATGGGCTTGGAGCTATTCAGAATGTCGGCATCGTGCCGGAGCATCGCAACATCGGGCTGGGCAAGAGTCTGTTGTTGCATTCCCTGGCAGGATTTCGCCGGCATGGCGTGAAACGCGTTTATCTGGAAGTGACTGCACAGAACGACACTGCGATCCGTCTCTATCAGCGAGTCGGATTTGTTGCGATCCGAACTGTTTACAAAGCTGTTGAGACGGAATATTCGACGTGAAAGACACGATTTTTTCCCATACGTATCCCAACGGCTTGGTGCTTGTGGCCGAGCCGATGTCGTGGCTGCAATCGGCGGCCTTTACTTTTTTGGTTCCGACGGGATGCGTCCACGATCCGGCGGATCGGGCGGGGTTGAGCAGTTTCGCCTGCGAAATGGCCTTGCGCGGGGCTGGGACGCGGGATAGCCGTCAGTTTATTCTCGATCTCGACAATTTGGGCGTTGAGCGGAGCGAGTCGGTTTCGAGCACGCATACCAGCTATTGCGGTGCGACATTGGCGGATAATTTGCCGCAGACGCTTTCGATATACTCCGATGTGTTGCGGCGGCCGCATTTGCCTGCTGATCAGTTGGAGGCGGGCCGTCTGGCGATGATTCAAGAGCTAAGGGCGGTGGAAGACGAGCCTTCGCAGAAGGTGATGATCGAGTTGCGGCGACGTCATTATGCCGATCCTTGGGGGCGGCCTTGCCAGGGCGAGCAAAAGGCGTTGGAAGAAACGACGATTGCCGATATTCGACCGCATGTCGAGCGGCATTACAGGCCGAATGGGACGATTTTGGGCGTGGCGGGGCGCATCGATTGGCCACAGTTGCGAGACTTGGTGGGTGAGTTGTTGGGCGATTGGCCGACGGGGCCTTCGGATCAATTGAAGGAAACGCCTGCACCGGGCCGGTATCAACATGTTCCGTATGAATCCCATCAAACGCAGATCGGCATTGCCTATGACAGCGTGCCGTATCGGGATCCCGACTATTTTCAAGCATGGGGGGCCGTCGGCGTTTTGAGCGGCGGCATGAGCGCGCGGCTGTTTACCGAAGTACGAGAAAAGCGGGGGCTTTGTTATAGCGTTTACGCCACGCTTCACACCTTGCTGGATCGCGGCGCGGTGTTTTGCTATGCCGGGACGGGAGCCGAGCGCGCGCAGCAGACGTTGGATGTAACGTTGGGCGAATTGACCCGATTGGCCCAGGGCATCGAAGAGCATGAGATCGAGCGGTTGAAGGCCCGGATTAAGAGCGCGTTGATCATGCAGCAGGAATCGAGCTCTTCGCGGAGTTCGTCGTTGGCGCGCGACTGGTATCATCTGGGGCGTGCGCGGACGCTGGAGGAAGTAAACCGGCTGATCGACGATCTTTCGAGCGGAAGTATCAATGCTTTTCTGGAATCGCATCAGCCCGGGCGTTTTACGGTGACGACGCTGGGCCCTAGGGCGTTGGAAGTGTCGGATAGAGATTTTTGAACAAATACTGTATAATAGCGTCGTGCATTAAGTCTAAGGAGGATGCCCGATGATTACCGTACGAGTCTCAGCCGACATTCACGAGGATCGGCGGGTGGTCCTGACTCTGCCGCCGGAAGTGCCGGTCGGCAGGAGTGAACTGATTGTAAGCATCGCGGAGTCTTCGTCGGAAGAGGCACCGCGTTCTCGGTCGAGTTTAGCCGATTGGGCAGAGGAGAACGCTGAACATTGGGGAAATCGATTGAATGCTAAAGATGTTGAAGGTTTCACGGGACGAGGAGGATGACCGTGCCGCAACGTCTTGCACTTCTCGACACGAGTTTCATATTGGCGCTCGAAAATCGAGATGATTCTTTTCATGAGAGAGCCAAGTCGCTGGCAAATGATTTCAACGGTGAAAACTGCGTACTCTTGCTTCACTGGGGCATCCTGTTAGAGATCGGGGATGGATATGCCCGAGTCGAACGACGAGAAAAGGGTTGTGGGTTGCTCTGCAAGCTTCAGCAAGAAGGCGGCTTCAGGATTGTTCCATTGACGGAGGCCTTGTTGCAGAACGCCATTACTCTGTACTCGGAGCGAGGCGACAAGAATTGGGGACTTACGGATTGCGTATCGTTTGTGTTGATGCGGCAGGAAGGCGTTGTCGAGGCATTGACGGCGGATGTTCACTTTCGGCAGGCGGGATTTCGGGCATTATTGTTGGATTAGTTTAAGGAATGGTAAAAGGTGCGCTTCCCGTGCCATGTAAAACAATGAAGTTTCAAAATTATAAATTGTCGAACGGCCTGGAGATTGTCGCGGAGTGCAACGACGCGGCGTATTCGGCGGCGTTGGGATTTTTCGTGAATACGGGCGCTCGGGATGAGACCGAGGCGGTGGCGGGCGTGAGCCATTTTTTGGAGCACATGGTATTCAAAGGCACGGCGCGCCGTTCGGCCGACGACGTGAACCGCGAGTTCGACGAGATGGGCGCGCATTACAACGCCTATACGAACGAGGAAAACACGGTCTTTTATGCGGCCGTGCTGCCGGAACATCAAGAGCGCGCGGTCGATCTGCTGGCTGACATTTTGCGACCTTCGTTGCGCGAGGAGGACTTTCGGACCGAGCAAAAGGTGATTCAAGAAGAGATCCAGATGTATGAGGATCAGCCGCCTTTTGGGGCCGACGACAAGTGCCGCGCTTTGTATTACGGTTCGCATCCGCTGGGACAAAGTGTTTTGGGAACGGAGCAAAGCGTGGGCGATTTGACGCCCGAGGCCATGCGTGATTATTTTCATCGGCGGTATAGTCCCGGGAATATTGTTTTGGCCTGTGCGGGCCGGATAGATTTTGATGCGTTGACGGCCCAGGTGGAGCGGAGTTGCGGCGATTGGATGCCGGCAGTGACGGCTCGAAAAGCATCGCCTGTCGAAGGCTGCGACGGTTTTCATGTTTTGCGGCGTGAAAACGCTTCGCAGCAGTACACGCTGCAAATTACGGCGGGGCCTGCCGCGGAGGATGGCGATCGGTATGCCGCGAAGCTGTTGGCCACGGTTTTGGGGGATGATTCGGGCAGCCGGCTGTATTGGGAATTGGTGGACCCGGGGTTGGCGGAGCATGTCAGCATTCATCACGGCGAGCATCAAGGCGCGGGCATGATGATGACCTACTTGTGCTGCGAGCCCGAGCAGACGGCTGACGACATGCAACGGATATTGAACGTGTATCGGCAGGCGGAAGAAGAGGGCGTTACGAAGGCGGAGCTTGAGCAGGCAAAGAGTAAGATCCGTTCGCGGATCGTGCTTTCGTCGGAACGGCCGCGTGGGCGGCTGTTTGCGGTGGGCAACGATTGGCTCTATCGTCGGGAATACTGTCCGGTGGAGATGGACTTGCAACTGGTGGCCGACGTTTCGGTTGAGCAGGTTGCGGCGGTTTTGGACAAGTATCCTCTGACGCGGCCAACGACGGTGACAATTGGGCCGTTGGTCGAGGTGGGACAGCCGCGATAGATGGGCAGATGGTGAGGCAATGCAGATTATTTGGCAATGCCCGGCAAGTTTTGCTTATGCTCATAAATATCTGGAGCAATGGCTGACAGGTAGTTGTTTCGGGCAAGCAGAGGCGGGTTCAGACGCATTCCGGGAGCTGTTAGCTCCCGGCTATTAGGCAAGCGATTCTGAAAAATACGGGCGGATTCAGACGCATTCCGGGAGCTGTTAGCTCCCGGCTATTTTCTTGGGGCTTTTCGTAATAATGCCCGTGTGAGGCCCCTCAAATGATAGCCGTGCCCGCTTGGCGCAAGGGGGTTGAGGGCGTACATTGACGCCCATGAGCACTATTCTTCCGATATTGATGTTGCTGGTGGGCGTCGGCATGGGCGGCGTAGGGGCGTGGCTGCTTTTGCGGGCGAAGATTACGGCGGCCTATGAACGCGGGCGCGGTGAATCGGCCCCGGAATTGGCTGCGCTTAGCGAGCGTTTGGCAGGGCGGGACGCTTCGATCGAGGAGTTGCGCAATCGGCTGAGTGAAAAGGATGTTTCGCTGGCCGATCTTCAGCGGCAAGTGGCCGCACTGAGCACTCGGGCGGCGGAATTGAATCAG
>CAZNMP010000131.1:0-7561 GCA_964573875.1 uncultured Planctomycetaceae bacterium
GGCTTCAAGAGATGCTGTCACCCCTAGTAAAAAAACCCAAACCGCAACGCCCCAGGGCCATGATCGGCATCGTCAAGGGAGAGTCTTTGTTATTTCGTGATGTTACGCTCGCCAACTCGCCTTGCTTTACTCTCTGGCTTATCGGTTGTGATAACGTGAAAATCAATGCCATCACGATCCGGAATCCCCGCAACGGTCCCAATACGGACGGCATCGATATCGACTGCTGTCGCAAAGTGTGCGTTTCCGACTGCTCGATCGACGGAGGTGACGACGCGATTGCCATCAAGAGCGATGCCGGCCTTTTGGCCGAAGACAAGCCTTGCGAAGACATCACGGTCACCAATTGCGTTCTTTCGTCTGGCCCCGCCTGCGGCATCCGCGTCGGCTACGAAGGCGATGCCGTCATTCGCAACTGCGATTTCAGCAATCTCACGATCTACGACACCGACATCGGGCTCGACATTGTCAGCGTGCGTCCCGGCGGCACGATCCGCAAAGGGACTCGCTGCGAAAATATCACCTTTAACAATATCGTTATGCGAAACGTCGGCAAGGCAATCTACTTCTGGATGGGCCACGAAAAAGGCGGCGAATCTCAGGTTTCGCTGAAGAACGTTCACGTTTCCAACGTGATAGCCCAATCGCAGTTCGGCAGTTACATCGGCGGTTTCCCTCTCAAGCAGGCCGAAGACATAACACTTTCCAACATCCGGCTGATTTTGACTGGCAAGATGCCGGAACAGGCTCCATTGAGCGGCTGCGGAGTTTGGGGCGGACTGAACCCCTATGCTTTGTATTGTTCCCACGCTGAAGGCCTGTGCATCAGTGACATAAGCGTCGATTTTCGACAGGCGAGCGGTGCGTGGCGATATACACTTTTCTGCGAGGATACTCGTGACGCACGAATCAACGGGATTTACACAAAAGGTTTTGTCGCGTTGCCCGGTCAGGCCGTAATAGGCCTTAAAAAGTCGACTGCCGCGATTCATGGCAGTGACGCAGAACCGCAGGTTCCGGCCTTTCTCCACGCCGTCGAAGGTTCGAGGGCGTTTGTATCCGGTTGCGATGTGACGCAGGCCAAAACGCCATTTGCGAAAGACAATGCCAGCGCGATCAGCGAATCCGGGTGTAGAAAAACAGACTGATAACACAAGGGCGAACCAAAATGATGGTCGATCACAAATCAACAATCACAAGTCGTAAAACGGCAGCTTTTACCTTGGTCGAACTCTTGGTCGTTATCACGATCATCGGAATCTTGATATCGCTCCTGTTGCCCGCAGTGCAATCGGCGCGAGAAGCAGCCCGACGATTGCAATGCAGCAACAATCTCAAGCAAATTGGTCTAGCATGTCTCAATCACGAAAGCGCCTACAGCTTCTTTCCATCCGGCGGTTGGGGCCCCAAGTGGGTTGGCGATCCCGATCGCGGAGCCGGTAAACGACAACCAGGCGGTTGGATCTATTCCATTTTGCCTTATGTCGAGCAGATCTCGCTCTATCAACTTGGCGTCGGAGCCGCTACGGATGCCGAAAAAATGGCAGCAAATACCAAACGCATGACAACGCCTATTGCCGCCTTCAATTGTCCAACACGCCGACCATCAAAGGCTTATGATGTTTTCTGCACCGATTGCCAACCTTATTATGCACCCACTATGACCACTCTCACAGGCGAAGCCCGAACGTGCTATGCCGCAAACTTGGGTGAAAGTCAAGTAACGTTCTGGTGGAGCTATATGCCTGCAACCTATACCGCCGGAGACGATGCCGGCTTTCAGTGGTATCCCACGGGTCTCATTCTCAATGGTATTTGCTACCCTCACAGCCAAGTTACAATCGGAATGATTCGCGATGGGTCTTCAAACACCTATTTGGCTGGCGAAAAGTACATGAACCCCGACCACTACACCGACGGCCAAGACGGCGGTGACGACTGGAGTATGTATACCGGACAACAAGATGACGTTAGCCGGTCGGTAGGTTATTATGATGCCGGCAATGTTTTTCAGCCTTATCGGCCACAACAAGATTCACCTGGCGATGGTGCTTCTTCTGGCTATGCCTTCGGCAGCGCCCACGCCTCGGGATTCAATATGGTCTTCTGCGACGGTTCGGTCCATTCGATCAGTTATTCCGTCAGCGAAGAGGTCCACCGCCGACTGGGCAATCGCATGGACGGCCTGGCCCTCGATAGCCGTAGCTTCTAAACCACTCCAAATCTCGACGTTTACCCCGCAAACCGCCATGATATTGGCATCCCCCTTGGACGCCAATACACACGCTGCTTTTCTTTTACGCAAAAGTTGCTGCCGATTCCGTTCTTTCTCGTTCTAAACGACCACGCCCATAGGGTGTTGGTTTTTCTCATTCCGAAGCTCCGGCTTCGGAACGCCCTGCAAAAATCCAACCAAGCTCTGGTTCCCAAATTTGAAACCCCCAGGTAATCACGAGTAATTAAAAACTTGGCATCTGCTCCGTAAACGGCTATGCTATGGGAATAGTCCAGGAGGAAATTTCCAATGGTTTTGCGATTCACCCCACGCTGCCCTCACCCCCTGCCCCTCTCCCAAAGGGCGAGGGGAGATGTGGTCAGTCGTCGCCAAGTTCTCGCTCAAGCCCTTAAAGCCGCTGGCTGTGGCGCTACCCTGTCATTGATGCCACAGAGCATTTGTCTTGGCGAGGACCGAAAAATGCCGCATCCGTTTAAGTACGCCATGTGCAACGAGACGTTCGGCGACTGGCCGTTTGAAAAAGCTTTTGCGCTCGTGGCTGAGTGCGGTTATCAAGGCATCGAAATCGCGCCTTTCACGATGGCGGAATATGCCAAGGATATTTCCGACAAACGCCGCAGCGAAGTCCGAAAACTGGCCGAACAAAATCATCTTGAAGTCGTCGGGCTGCATTGGCTGCTGGCAAAAACCAAGGGCTTTCATCTTACCAGCGCCGACGCGGCGGTGCGTCGCAAGACGGCCGGCTACTTGGGCGAGCTTGCCCAATTATGCGCCGACCTCGGCGGACGAATCATGGTCCTCGGTTCGCCCAAACAACGCGACCTCGCCCCCGGTATGAGCAAGGCCGAAGGCATGAAACACGCCGCCGAGGTGCTTCAGGCGGTCGCGCCCACCTTGGAGAAAACCGACGTGACGATTGCCCTGGAACCGCTCACGACCAAGGAGACGAATTTTCTCACAACGGCCGCCGAAGGTGTCGAGCTAATGAAGCTGGTCGAATCGCCCCGCGTTCGGTTGCATCTCGACTGCAAAGCGATGGCCGGCGAGGAGGGCTGGAAGGAAGACTGCATCCACAACCGGCCCTACTACTGGCTGCCCGACTTAATCCGCAAGTATCGCGCCGAGACGGTTCATTTCCACGCGAACGATCCGAACCTTCAAGGGCCCGGCTTCGGTAAGTTGGATTTTGTGCCGATCATGCAGGCGCTGGCCGACATCGACTATCGCGGCTGGGTCTCCGTCGAAGTGTTCGACTACTCCCCCGGCGTCGAACGCCTGACGCGCGAAAGCATCAAATATATGCAGAATTGTGCGGCGAAGATATCGTAGGTAGTGCAACGCCCCCTAAGGCATGCACAGCCACGTTCAACGCCGCCACTCTGGATTTCTTTCTCCAAGAACTCACGGGTTCTGCTCTATTCCCAACCCCCCTTTGCGTTATAATTGGCAGATCGAGCGGGCCGAAAACGTCCGGCCGCTTCATGGTAGCATTTGCCCCCTTTTTTGGGATACTTTCTTCCTTTTTTCATACCGCAAGAATGAGCACCACCCAAACATCCGTCCCCAATCCCTCATCCCCCATGTCAGTTGCCGAAGCCCGTCGGGCGGAAGCGGTCGGCCGCGATGCGACCATTAGCGGCTGGGTCCGCACGCGACGCGACTCGAAGGCCGGCTTTAGTTTTCTGGAAATCAACGACGGCTCGTGCTTCGGCAATATCCAGGTGCTTGCCGAAAGCGGCTTACCGAATTACGAGTCGGAGATCAAGCGTCTTTCGGCTGGTTGCAGCATAACGGTCACCGGGCTGGTCAAAGCATCGCCCGGCAAAGGACAAGCGACCGAGATTCATGCAACGGCCGTTACCGTCCACGGCGATGCCGACGCAGCCGCGTATCCCTTGCAAAAGAAAGGGCACTCGTTCGAGTTCCTGCGCTCGATCGCCCACCTGCGACCGCGGACGAACACGTTTGGGGCCATCGCCCGGGTGCGTAACTGCGTGTGCAACTCGATCCACCAGTATTTTCAAGAGCGTGGGTTTCTCTACGTCCACACGCCGTTGATCACGGCCAGCGACTGCGAAGGCGCCGGCGCGATGTTCCAAGTCACCACGCTCGATTTGAACAAATTGCCGAAGGGCGAAAAGGGTGCGGCCGATTACTCGCTCGATTTCTTCAACCGGCCCGCCTATCTGACCGTCAGCGGACAGCTTGAGGCCGAAACCTACGCCTGCGGACTCGGCAAGACGTACACCTTCGGCCCAACCTTCCGCGCCGAGAACAGCAACACGCCTCGCCACTTGGCCGAATTCTGGATGATCGAGCCGGAAGTGGCCTTTTGCGATCTCTGGGGCGACATGGAACTGGCCGAAGGGCTGTTGAAACGCATTTTTACCGACGTTTTGCAAAAGTGCCCTGAAGATATGCAGTTCTTCAACGAGCGGATCGACAAAACCGTGCTCGAAACGCTCAAGCACGTCGTCGAAAGTCCCTTCTTGCGGGTTTCGTATACCGAGGCGATCGATATCCTCAACAAATCCGGCCAAACATTCGAGTATCCGACAGCCTGGGGCAACGACCTTCAATCGGAACACGAACGCTACCTTACGGAAAAGCATTTCCAGCAGCCGGTGATTCTCTACGACTATCCGCGAACCATCAAACCGTTCTACATGCGAGTGAACGACGACGGCCGCACAGTCCGTGCAATGGACGTACTCGTGCCCAAGGTCGGCGAGATCATCGGCGGCAGCCAGCGAGAGGAACGGCTCGACGTGCTCGAAAGTCGCATGAAAGAGCAGGGCCTTGAGCCCGAAAGCTACTGGTGGTATCTCGACCTTCGCCGCTACGGCACGGTGCCCCACGCCGGTTTCGGCCTCGGGCTCGAACGTATCCTATTGTTCATCACCGGCATGCAAAACATTCGTGACGTAATTCCCTTCCCCCGCACCCCCGGCAGCGCGGATTTTTAAGTAATACGAACAACGCAACTTGCTTTCCCATGCCTTCGCCCGAACATAGCCGCCGACAAAATCGAGGCCAAAAAATCCTCATCGGCATTACCGTTGGCCTATTGCTAGCCGTTGGACTCATTAGGGCAAGCATCTATTTGGCCTATGCCTCGTTAGAAATTCCGGCGGCCGATCAGCCGTATGTCTTGGAAGGGGCGAACGTCTATTTCGCTTGGTGTGTCGAGCAGGGGTTTCCACTCTATCCCGAAAACGCGGAAGCCATCTACACGGTCAACTACATGGGACCGTGCTACTTCACCGTCGTCGGCATGATCGGCTGGCTATTCGACGCCGATATCCCCACGCTTTACCTGATCGGTCGAGTGGTGACCTTTTTGTGCGGCCTAGGCCCCGCCTTGATTGCGGCCATGTATCTCGGGCGTCGCTACGGTCGTTTGCCTGCCTTGGCAGGCCTCGTTTTTGGCATCGGAGCCGCACCCATGATCGGCTACGGCGTGATGACCAGGCCCGACATGATGGCCGATCTGTTGGGCGCGGGAGGTTTTTTTATCGCCTTATGGCCGAATCGCCGCGAGCTTTGGGTTGCCGTGGTTTTGCTGACGCTCGCCTTCCTGACCAAGCAAACCGCCGGCATTTGGCTGTTGGCCGCCTTCTTGTCACTGCTCGTCGAAAAAGATACTCGCCGCCGCGCCCTAGTGCTGGGTGGATCAACTCTCGCGGCCATCGCGGCAACTGTGGCATTGCTGGCTGCCTTTTATGAGCCGACGATCGTATCGAACCTCTTCGGACAAGGCGGCATTCCTTTCGACTCCGTACAACGGATCGGCACCTTATGGATGCTGGTCAATCGCTCGCCCGAGATTCTTTTTTTCGCATTCCTCGGCTGTGTTCTCTGGATGGGCCAACGCCATCGAGACCGTGCCCTGGTAATTCTCACGGTCGTGTGGCTGGCAGCCGCGGCGTTCACGTGCGCGAAACGCGGCTCCGATCTGAACTACTTCATCCCGCTTCGCATCGTCGAGGCATTGGCCGCAGGCACATTGTGCGCTGCCGTAAGGCGCGCCGAACGTTCCCGGCTCGGTTGGATCGCTTTGTCAACAGCCGGCATCATTGCGATGGCGCCCAGCACGATCTTCCTTGCACGAACGACGGCCGCTTCCCTGGAACGGCAAGCTGCGATGCATTCCGAAGCAGGCCAGGCAGAACAAGTGCAGTTGCAACATCTCGTCGAGTTGGCCCAAAACCCCTACGTCCGCCTGATGACCGATTCAGACCGCTTGGCCGTCTACCAAGGCCCCAGGGCCGTATTTTTAGACGCCTTTCTCTTCCGGCTTCAGGTCGACGCTGGCCAAGTCGATCCCCGGGAACTGGTCGAACAGCTCCAATCGCGTTGGTTCTCCTATATCGTGCTTTCGGCGGATGTTTCGCGCGATTATGACGACGTTTTCTTCTACCGACTGCCCGACCAAGTGGCTAAAGCCGTGAGGGCAAATTACCAACTTCAATCCCGCACAGGCGGATTCTTTATCTACACTCCGCGTGAGCAGGAAGACAAGAAATAACCCAGCCGATTAGGGGATGCACTCAGGTCGGCACGAGCCGAGCGATGGCTTCCGACTGCCCTTCTCTCTTTCCATTCCTCTATCCCCTATAACCTCTCCCTCAGAACCTGCCATCCCCCCCGTAATGTTACGGTTTTCCCAGTCCGACTCACGTCATGGATTAGACCAGCCGATGTTAAGATGTACCGGCCACGGAATATGCGTAGGTTGCGAATAATTGGCGACAAAGGCAAGGCTGGTCCTTAGTTTCGACTGTAGCGATTACGTCGAAGCCGCCCCGAACCTCACGGAGTCCAAGGATGGATTGTACTACCCCCTTACTCCCCGAAATGCATCCATCACCGTGGCCAAATCCGCATCCCCGCAGAAGCATCTGAGAATCTACACGGAACAGCCGCCGAAAAACGTTCGGCCGCAGATCGAAGCCGTCGCCTGTATGCCCGATTTACTGAAGGCCTTTCAAGCCACCACCGGCTGGGCCCTGAAATACGAATCAGGCGCCCTTCAGCTAGAAGCGTCCAAGGCGGAAGCAGGCAGCGGAGAGCCGTCTGCCATCAGCGCTCAGCAGGCAGAGAAGACCGTTTCAGCACAAGAAACTTCCGCCGGCTCGCCAACCGCCTCCCGCCGCAACGCCCAGCGTTTGGCCGGCTCGATTGCCGATCTGGTGAGCGAACTGCTCCAAACGCGCCGCGTATTATGGCAACGCGAAGCCGAGCTCGCGGCCGGCGTGCCCTTGGTTCCGCATCGGGAAGAAGAAAAACATCTGGCCGCCCGTCTTGAAAGCGTTTTGCGGGCAG
>CAZNMP010000132.1:0-7558 GCA_964573875.1 uncultured Planctomycetaceae bacterium
TTTTATTTTCACCACATCATTCCACGAGGCCAAAACCACGACCTCGCCAGGATTTGAGAGAAGCGAAGCCGATGCAAGTTAGAAGTGCATTTGACAAGAAACTGAGGGTGTCCCGAAATTCAAATGCCAGGGCCGTTCAGAGTCCGTCCGCCTTTCGCGTCTCCCCTCGCCCGTTTACGGGAGAGGGGTCGGGGGTGAGGGTGGTATGCCTGCCAAAAACCGTCGTTTTGTTTTTCGTAAACCATTATCCCATATAGTCGCGAAAGGCGGACGATCTCTTCACGACCCTTGTCCCGCTGTTTGGTATTCCAATTTCAGAACACCCTCAAGTGACTTGCCGCCAGCGTGGCGAAATTGCCAAGAAAAAAGAGGAGCTAGCGTGCTCCAAGCGGATCCAAGATACGCACGATCTCCGGCGGTTTCACGGCCGCAACGGGCCTTTTCAATGCCTCGTGAAAAGCCTTTTCTTTTTGCAATACTGAGAACAGACTCCCTGAAGTGAATGCCTCCGGCTTGCAACCGAGTTCCACAGCTTTTGCTACATACGTGATCGCAGGCTGCATCAACGTCGGATCCTGTTTCGAGGCCAGGGCATAACACTCGGCAATCAGGCGATACAAGTCGGCCGTGGGAGGTCCAATTTCAATGGCTCTCGCTGCATGAAAGAACATTTTTTTTGAAATCGGTTTTCCTTTGAGGGCGCGTTGCAGAATGATCGCCAACATATTGTAATGGGCAGCCTGCATGTTATCGTCGAGCAATAGAGCTTGCTGGATAGATTTCTCGGCATTGTCAATCTCAGCGAGTATTTGGTAGCAAAAGCCGATATTGTTGTGCAGTAAAGCCGGCGACTTATATCCTGCCTTCAACGCCGTTTCATACATGAGGATCGCCGATCTAGGGTATTGTCCGCGGTTCAAGCAATATCCCTCGCAGGCTTTGATAGTCGGATCAGGATTCAACCGGAAAGCCGAACTATAATCTCTAGTGGCTAAGAGAAACTCTCCCTTGCGGTGGAACGCTCGCGCGCGGGCTACTAACGCGTCGCTGGAAGTCGGATCTTCATTAATCGCATTGTTTAAGTAATTGATGGCAAGCGTATATTGCCCCTGATCGATGCAATCTAGCCCAAGTTGTAATTGGCGATTGGCGTAAGAGGGGCGCAATGCAAAAAACATCGCTATCGCAAAAACCACCAACAACGATAACACGCCAACGCCACTGCAAATACGAGGATGATTGCGCATCCAACGACGTGATCGACGAGTTGCGGAAAGCTCTTGACGCAGCAAATCGGCCAGTTGTTGCGCGGTTTGAGGGCGACGTTCGGGATCGAATTCCAAACAACTTTCCACTAACCGGGCCAAATGTCCATCGACCTGGCTGTTCTGCTCTTGAATGGGTCGCGGCCCATTTTTTTGCTGTTGGAGCAACTGGTCGGCGATCTCTTTGAGAGGACGTTCGCAAGGGAGTGGCCGAAAGGGAAGCATTCCGGTAAGGAGTTCATACAAGATCACGCCCAGGGAGAACAAATCCGACCGAGGATCATAATGCCGGGCATGAGATTCCCCTTTGACTCGAACCAGATACGCCAATTCTTCCGGGGCCATATAGGGCAACGTACCGCCGATCTTCCATTCCGGAATTCCTGCATTCACCGAAAGATTGAAATCCAGCAACAGAGGCTTGCCGTCGGAAGCCATCAATACGTTGGACGGTTTCAGATCCCGATGATAGATTCCACGTCCATGAGAATGGGCAAGAGCATCGGCCAACTGGCAGGCAAGATAAATGATGCCGTTGACGTACGAACCCTTGCGGAGAATGAGAGCAGGAAGAGACGATTCCAAAAGGTTCAGGCCGTTATCGGCCGATGCAATTGCCTCTAAAATCGCTCCTGCCTGCAAGGGAGGACGCCCCTGGTGAAACGCTTGATCCAATACGTGGCAAAGAGTTGCCTGTCCCATGTAGGGCATGCATATCGCCGCCATGCCAGTGGTTTCATCTTCCTGGAGCGAGTAAACCGGTACGATATTGGGATGCTGCAACTTGCCGAGAATTTCCGCCTCTCCCCCGGCATGTGGTGCAATTTTCACGACTATCTGCCGGCCCCCTAAGGCCGGTTCTGTCGCCAAAAAAACCCGACCAAAGGCGCCACGACCGATCTCGGCAATTAGTTCAAAGTGCAGGAAATGATCTCCGGCTTCCGGCCAGAGGATATTTTCCTGTAATGCCTGTAGTTCAGGATCCTGGGAAAGCAAGCTGTGAACTTCGATCAACAGATGGAGCGATCGTTGGAGAGATGGAAAACGCTTTGCAAAGGTCTGGGCATCCAACGGCTCTCCCGACTCCAGCCGCAGTCGATATTCCGTGTAGGCCAAGTCGAGAACGACCGTACGATACTGGTGCAATTCCGGGTGGACCGCCAAAGCAGCCGTGACATCCGGAGTTTCTCCTTGTCGCCAACGTTTTTTGATCGCATTGGCAATTAGGTTGGTGCCCCCAAGTCCGATGTTCTCATGGCCAAGATTGACCGTGGAGACAGCTCGGATCGTGGATGATTCTGTGGTCATACGTCAGCCGAGTCGAAAAGCTTCTTCAAAAAGCGACGCACGGTACGTTCATCAAGATGAAGGGCATCGGCAACCTGCTGGTTGGTATATCCCTGCAATCGAAGTTGGATGATCTGTCGATAATGTTGCGGTTGGTCTTGAAGCAAACGATCCCATTGCTCGCGAGCAATGGCCAAATCCACCGGGGCTGCCTGGCGGCTTGGCATGTCTGCACCGCCTTTGGCCTGAAGTTGATCCAGAGATTGCTCGTGCTGGATATTATACTTCTCGGTCTTCAGACGGCGACGAATCTCCATCCCGACCTTATTTTTCGCCATCGTGGTAAGATATGCCGCCAATTCTTCCGGATGGTCGAATCGGTCGAGTTTGCCGCGTGCATGAAAAAACGAGTTCCAGACAATCTGGACAAAATCTAACGAGTCGAACTTAGATCGCAGCTTTTCGTTGAGCGCCCGGCGAACTGCCCGGCGTATCGACTCGCCATACTGGTTTACCAAATCCCAAGCGGCTTCTTCCGAACCTTCACGTACCCGACGTATGAGGTCGCGAAAGCTTTCGTCGGTTTCCCCTATCGTATGTTGACTCATAGGTTTGAACCACCAATCTTAAACAATTGACGTGCATAGGAATCATTGCCCGCTTGTTTGATTGAATCAACGTTCATTTGCAATGTCAGGTGCAAGATAGTCGTGAGACGCCCCTAACGGCCCTTTCCGGACCGCATTCAAAGCGACTCCCGCGATGAATATCAATGCACCCGAAAGCAAAAGCCAGGCACTGGAAGGTTCTGGAATAATCGACACGGAACCGATAACAACAGGGTCGCCTCCAAAAGCCATTCCCTCGAACGCCCACCGACCATTATCAGCATATGTATACCAGCAAGAACCAACGGTGACAGTCTCGTTATCGCCATTATCAAGATCGGCATCAGGTAGAACTGCAATATCAAATCGACCTTTTGCAGTCCCTGACACAGCCAGTTCCAACTGCAACAGATTTTTACCTTCCGCCGGCGCCTCTATTTCCTCGCCCGAATTGGTAAACCCAATAATTGGCCCTATGGAATCGGGCGCCGTGGGATAGCCAGTCTTTCCATCATACTCAGTATTATCGATAAAGCTATTCAAGACCTCATCGAATATGTAACCCGAAGGTTGACTGGCGCTTTTGAAACGGACTCCCGTCGCGCCATCAATCGGGATAAGGGTGCATACGATTTGCCACCCCGAAGGCTGAGCAAGATTCAATTTATCCGTGCTTGCAACTTGGATCATGTAAGAACATATCTCATCAACACCGGCAGGCAAGCTTTTTGTTTCACCGATAAGCTGTAAATTGCCCTCCGCACATGCGGTTTGCCCAGCCCATAGGAAGGCAAATAGGAATAGCATAATTTTTTGCATAACGCGCTGCCTCGCATAAATGCCGGTAGGATAAAGGTTCTAGGATCTTGCTACCTATTTTGACAATTATCGGGGGGGATTACAAGCATTTTGTGGACTACCCCCTCCCTAGAATAAAAACTCCCGTTCGGATTGCATCCTCTTTTTGGTCCAAAAACCACCCATATCTACTAAAACAAAGCCCCCAATGCACCATTGCGTATTATCTGGTGCCCCGCTGATTGTACTAGCTTGGAATTATCGAGAAAAAAACGCCCGGTTAGAATCACGTACTGCAATTACCTAAATGGTGCTTGTATCGTCAATGAACCCAAGGATAAATCGACCAGCGATGGAATTATCCCGTTCATCAATCACCAGGCAAGGCAAAATATTAGTACAGAGGTTTTATCGTGGGCATCAGCTATCGATGGGGATCATGGGAAGAGCGGTGGCATAAGGGACATTTTTCCTGCGTCTTCGTCGAGGCGCACCCGGAATCCGATGGCATGATTCACGCCACGGGGCTCTATCGAGCCGTGGACGGCGAATGCTTTGACGACATCGATACCTTCGAGGACAAGATATCCGAGCGCATGGCCGCCGTCGGGAATGGCGCCGGAGGCGTGATGGTCAGAAAGGAATTCTCGGAGTTGCTTGCCATCATGCCGGCCTTTCTGCAAGAGATCTCCGAGCGTTTCGACGGCATATCAGAAATGGTGGCCGTGGAAAGCTTCTAACCCGGCGTTAGGCTTTGCTGAATATCGTGGCCCTACTGCTTCTCGTTTGGCAAAAGCATGATCGCAACCGGGAATGCCTGCTCGGGTGGAACAAGAAAAGCACTAATCTTGCGTGGATTCCGTCTCTTGTTCAAGCCATGCCAAATAGTCGGCACTGCCGGCAAGCACGGGAAGGGCGAGGATCTCCGGTACTTCATAGGGATGTATCTCGCGGATGGTTTGCTCGATGCGATCGAACAAATCACCGCGACTTTTAATCCAACATTGCCATTCTTGAGCGGTTTCCATGGCGCCGCGCCAATGATAGATGCTGCTGATGGGGCCTACAATCTGGGCGCAGGCCGCTAGATGCCGCTCGACCAGCACATGGGCAATCCGCTCGACATCCTCGCGATGCTCGGCGGTTGTAACAACTTGAATGTATTGTTTAGGCATGGGGTCAGTGTAACGAACTCATTAAAACTCGGGAAGTCTCCTAGGCAAGTCCCGCCCAAGGTTGTGGCTGAGACGACGAACAGGGATAGGATACCCATTCCAATCTTCGCGTTGCCACACGTTTGTATTATGGAGAAACCAAACTACTTTCGGAAAATGGGCTCTCAGGTTTGAATGAAAAACCAACCGATTCATCGCCAACGAGACACCCCTCCGCGTGGTGGTGCTCCGCTCCGGCAGCTCCTAATCGCCTTTTTCCCGCTAATTTGCATCCTGGAGAAAATGAACTAAGCTTTTTTTGGTCGTCTCTTCTCTTCCGTTTACGAGTCTAAACCGACCATGACCGCTGAAACGTCCAATCCATCCACCGGCTGGAATTCCATCCAAGATGCGTTTGCGGAGATCCGCAGCATACCGGGCGAACTTGAGAATTATGTTGCAAATTTGTTTGACGAGCTGGATCAAACGATAGACGGTTTTTTCGTACAAGAGCTTAACGACCGACACAAGGAACATCAGGCCGAGCGAGAAGCCATCCAATGCCAAATTGATCGACTGATTTCCTTAACCTCCGAACTGACGCAAACGGTAACGGAGCAGAAGCAGATAAACGGCCTGCGCAATCGCAACGGCCGCTAAAGACAAGAAGAAAAAATCGTCGCGGGGCAGCCCTCTTCAGGCCGCCCCGATTGTGTAATAAGCCTAAACTTGTGCCCAAGCATGAAACTCGTTGAACAAGCCATCTTCACGTCGTCTGCTACCGATTGCGGCTCGGAGTATCAAGTGGTCGACCGCAGCTCCGGCGTATGCGAGGCTGATGCTCGCGAGTTAAGCGTTTGGGAACCTTCGCACGATTCCATCGTCAACAAGGATGCCCGCGCCGAGAGTTACAATTTTCATCCTTTGCCAAGCGGGGCCTATTGTCTTTCCCGTTCGGTGCCTGCCGGTTGGGATCATGGCGGCACTCAACGCATCTACACGCATTGTTTGATCGTTCCGCCGGAAGTTTTGGGAAGATTCGTCAACAACCCGTTTACAATCTTTCGGATAGCGTCGGAGCGAGGGCTATGGCGCAATCCAGATTCTCCCGCGGCGGCCTTGGAACCTTTTCCCATGCCCGGCGGCGGCACATCCGTGGATCAATCGCTCTTGAATCAGTTGGCCGTTGATCCGGGGGCTGAAAACATGACGTCCTTGGTCCAGACGGCAAGGGATTCGTTGTGTTTGGCTATCGTCGGAGTCGAACAGCCCGAACTTCTATTCGCGGGCTTGTTCAATTGCTTGCCGCCCGAGTGCCGGTTGGAATTTTCTTTTTCGACGGGCTTGAAATTCTCGCCGCACAGGCCGTTTCGTTTGATTGCTCTCACCGATGATCCTGCCGAGCAGCTTTGGGTTGCACAATATCCGAACGTCACTCTATTGAAGCTGGGCGACAACGTCGATCAACGGAAAATCCCGCTCGACGGTTGGTCTCTGCTTATCGAGCGCGCTCTTTCGAGCGACAATATCCCGTTTTTGGCAACAGAAATTTCCAAGCGGCGTTTCGACCTTGCTCTGGATGATTTGCCTGCCTTGGGGCTGCAATTACTGGAAACCCTGGACCTGGCCGAGCGCGGACAGGAAGAGGAGGAACCGGCGGAACATTTTGAGCCGAAACCAAGTCAACTTGCGCATGCGCCTCACGAAAAGTTCGAGAAGTCCATGATGGCCAAAACGGCCGTCTTAACCAAAAAGGCGCCATCGGCCAATCTTGCCTTGCATTCGCCCGAAATTCTCGAAAAACTGGAATATCTCGACGATTTGGTCTATGGCGCGATTGCCGGGCAGGCCGATTCGCTCGAACAATTGCAAACTGCCTGGCCCGTACTCACCCAAGAACTCGATGAGGAACTGCTGGCCGAGTCACGCGAACAGTATCTGCGCTATGCGTTGTCGATTTGGGAAGAATGTGCCAATGCTACTTCCGTCCGGAACCCCGCCCGAGCCATCCAGGCCCTCGATGTCCTTTGCCTGATCTTCGGCGATGCATTTTGAGTACCGCATCCTACGCACATAGCCGGGAACTATTATTGTGTCCTACATAGCTAATGAACCGTTCCGCGGCCGACGAGGCTAGCAAGCTTGGCTGGAACAGCGATGTTTGCGGTTGAATCTAGAGCATTAGCAATGTCGGTATCAATAGCTCCCGGCTATTCGATATGCGATAGGAAATATGGGAAGGGCGGCAAACGCCCCCTTCGCTTTTTTTTACCTACAGGCAACGCATGAAGGCCGTGAGGTCGGTCTTCTCCTGGTCGCTCAGCTTGGTTTCGAGAACCAGATTGAAGAACTCAACCGTGTCTTCCAGCGTTAGCAAGCGTCCATCGTGCAGATAAAGCGGCGAATCCTTGATGCCGCGGAGCGTGAAGGTCTTGATGGGACCGTC
>CAZNMP010000133.1:0-1486 GCA_964573875.1 uncultured Planctomycetaceae bacterium
CCATGGCAACACTTGAACCTGACTAGGATCAACCAGCTTGGCCGTCACCGATGACACGTTGAAAAGGTATCCGTTCTTGTCAACCGACGAAGACTCAATGTAATAATACGGCCCTTGCGCGCCCAGTTGAATCAAATCATTCGGCCGAATTGAGTAATTGAGCAACGCCTCCATGGATGAGCCGTCCAAGAATTCCACAGTCACCGACGTAGATGACAGGGCTTTCACGCTGGCACAGGATCTTGTCGTAACCCCGCAATAGTTCGGCGGCACTTCGCATTGGTCGGCCGTCATGGAGTAAGATACAGTAGGATTTCCGCTTGAGTTCTTAAGAACTCGAAAAATAACGCCGCAGGGGCGGCCGGTTTCCATCGCTCGGTTCCGGGCAGAGCTGAGATACACGTTCACGGCCCGGGCCGTCTCACGCAGGCGTCGCGAATCGGAGGCCGGCTGCATCATCGTCGCCGCCGCCGCCACCATAATCATCATGATCGTCACGACGACCAACATTTCGATCAAAGTAAAGCCATTGGCCAGTGGCTGGTGGTCAGTGGTCAGTTTTGTGGCTAACAACGGATGCCGTGAACCGGCCGAGCGCATCTTGCGGCGGCGAATTGGTAAACACGTCGTTGCATGGGCGGTTGTGTTTCTCATGTTACCGCTGCTCGATATAGTGGTTAGTGATGTTGCCTTCGGCCCCTTCACCTGATATTGGTGCGCCTAGATTCAGGTTGGCATAGGGGTTGCCTGCGAAAACATAACCGGCCTGAAGATCAATACCATATTGTGGTGTGCCGTCAGATTTTGTGCGCCCGCCACATGAATAAATCAACGGAATCAAATGATAAGCGAAGCCGTCAACGCCGCGTGGGTCAAATGGATCGTGGTTTTTCGTTGCATCCGCTACCTGTAAAGCGGAATAGGGCGAATTAAAGCCAGGTGCCCATCGCAGCCACATGATCGGTTTTCCCCACCCATCAATGAAACATGGCTTAGACGTATTTGTAGCAGAGTCAAATACCATGCCGATCTCACTCGGATTAAATTGTTCCATTGCCTCTGGATTGCCTAAGCTAACGATAAGATATAGACACTGAGCGCCATCTAATGTTGCCGTTGGAGGATTGGCAGCATAAATCTTATGTAATGGCGGTTCTGGAACGCTTCCCCAACTAAAAGTAATTGGCCCATTTGTAATATCACTTTTTGCGTCTGGCATTTCCATGCGCATAATATCGCGAAGGGCATCGAGGCGTGCTCGTGCGGCAACTGTTGGTTGCATTCCTGTTGTATTAACCGGCGCTCGTCGCGTCATGTATGACTCGTACCGCTGCATAATGATATTATTCAGCTTGGTAATCGTTGTTTTGGTTTTCGCTTCGCGTGCTGCTTGCCGGGCCATTTGCAACGCGCCGAGAACCATGCCGGCCAAGATGCCGATAATCACCACGACCACCAACAGCTCCATCATGGTGAAGCCGCGACG
>CAZNMP010000133.1:1586-7554 GCA_964573875.1 uncultured Planctomycetaceae bacterium
AGATGCCGATAATCACCACGACCACCAACAGCTCCATCATGGTGAAGCCGCGACGGGCAGTGGCCAGTGGCCGGTGGCCAGTGGTCAGTGAACAGGGGACACGAGAATGGAAAGAGGGGAGAGAGGAGAGCGAACGCTGCCTGCGGCTGCGCATCAGCAACGAAGTACTAAGTACTGAGTACTGAGTACTGAGTACTGCTTGCTGACCGCTGACTGCTGATCGCTGATCGCTGATCGCTGATCGCTGACCGCTATTGCATATTATTCTCATGGCATCGCCTGTTCCATCGTGCCGTCGGTGAAATTGCCCATATCGTCGTACTGATTCGCCGTGTAGTCGGTGCCGGCGGGATAGGTCACGCCCGTGCCATAGACGCCGTCCCGGCCCGCACAAAGGATCTGATATCCCTTGGGATTGATGTACACGCTGTTTTGGAGATAAGGAAGCGGGCGGACCCAGGTTCCAGGAGACCAGGATGTGTATGCCGTCGTGTCGTAGGTGTTGTTGATCGTGGCGCGATAATAAACATAGGGCGCGCCATTGGTGACATTGGGAGCAAAATAGCAATAAGGATTGGTTGCTGCCGTCGGCTGGTTGAGCCGGCTTGCGTCGAAATCGTAGAATGGGTTAATGCGACTGGCGTAGAAGGTCGTAGGCACGCCCGATGCGTTCCAAGGAAGATCGAACGGATTCTGCACATTCGCGCTGAAACCTTTTCCCCCGGGTCCGGCAAGCCAAAAGCCCAAGGCCGAGAAGGGATTGTATTTTGCCGTGTTGGTCAAGTCGGGATAGCTTGCGGCATTCGGAAACGCCTTACGCATAAATCGCGTTACGGCGGCGGAGTCATGAAAATCCGGCGGATAGTCGCCGAACTTTTCCTTGAATGCCTTGACGGCCAGGTCGAGCTTGCTGATTTCGACCTTGATCGCGCCGTTGCGCGCGGTGATAACCGCCCGCCAAGCCGCGGCCGTGATCAACGAGGCCAAAATGCCGATAATCGCCACGACGACCAGCATTTCAACCAACGTGAAGCCGCGTGAATTAGTGGTTAGTGGATAGTGGTTAGTGGATAGTGGAGTGGAGAGTGTCGCTGGACACGTTTTTCCGCCAATCGCCCTCACCCTAGCCCTCTCCCGAAGGGAGAGGGGACATTTTTTCCTAATCCCTAATCCCCAGCCCCTGGCCCCTAGCCCCTCTTCCAATCCCCAATCCCTAATCCCTTTGTTATTCATGGCTGCTCCTATGGATCGGCGTGGCGGCCCATCGTTCCCGCCTTTGCCGATGGGGAAACCAGCCTTGCCCTGGCCCGTACTAAGCTATCAGCGTTCAGCTTTCAGCGTTCAGTTTTCAGTACTCAGTTTTCAGTATCATGCGAAGCCGCAAGCGGCTTTTGCAATCTTCCTCTGCGACCGCAGTCGCGGAGCGTTTCTTTCTAATCCCCAATCCCTAATCCCCAATCCCTAATCCCCAATCCCTAATCCCTGTTTTCTAGCTCAACTTCTGGATGAGCGAGATCAAGGGGAGGAACAAGGCGATGACGATGAAACCGACCATGCCGCCGAGGCAGATGATCAACAACGGCTCCATCAAACTCATCAAGCTTTCGGTGAGCACGGCCACTTCGTCGTCGTAGGTGTCGGCTACCTTGTAAAGCATCGTATCCAACTCGCCCGTCTCCTCGCCGACGTCAACCATGTTGACGACCATGTCGTCGAGGATGCGTTTGTTCATTTTCGTGACGTACAACAACGCGCCGATCACCGGCGGCATACAACACCAGAAAAACAGCGCCATCGGATGGAAGGGCGGTTTCGAGTTCTCCTTCATCGGTTTGGCGATCGATTCGCCCTCGCGGATCGAATCATACACCTTTTGGAACAGAACCTCGAAGACGGCATTGCCCGAGGTCTCCTTGGTGATGTGCAGCGCTTCGAGAATCGGCACGCCGGAAGCGACCAGAGTGCCGAGCGTACGCATGGTGCGTGCGATGATGTTTTTTTCGACCAACTGGCCGAAGATCGGCATCTTAAGGATATACATATCCCAGCCCATGCGGCCGGCCGCGAACTTGCGGATCAATTTCAATGCCAGCCAAATGCTCAGCGGAATGCCCGGCAGCAAATACCAATAGTTCACGACGAATTTCGACGTATTGATCAACAACACCGTCATGGCGGGCAGGGAGGTGCCGAAATCGGCGAAGATTTTTTGGAACGAGGGCACGATCTTCAACATGATGAACACCAAAATGCCCACCGCGAAGCTGACGACCGTCACGGGGTAAACCATAGCGCCTTTGACCTTGCGGCGCAACGCCTCGGCACGTTCCTGGAACTCGGCAAGACGCTTGAGAATGACTTCCAACGCACCGCCCGCCTCGCCGGCTTTGATCATGTTGACATACAGGCGGTCGAACGCCTTGGGAGCCTTCGCCATCGCTTCGGACAGCGTGGCCCCGCTTTCGATCTCCTCGCAAACGTCGATCAAGGCGTTTTTCAACGCGCCTGGAGCCGACTGCTCTTGAAGAATTTTCAGGCTGCGCAAAATCGGGAGGCCGGCGTCTTGCAGAATCGAAAGCTGCCGGGTAAAGGTGGTCAGCACCTTCTGCTTCACGCCGCCGAGAGCAAAAGTCTTGCCCTTGGCATTGGCTTTTTTCTGGGCGGCCGTTTTTCGGCTCTTCTTGACCGAGATCTTCGTAACGAAGTATCCCATCTGCCGAATCGTGGCCTGCGCCTCTTCTTGATTCGGAGCTTCAACAACGTCCTTGATCTCCTGACCGGTGGCGTCCATCGCCTCGAATTGATAAGTCGGCATGTGACGACTCCTTTGATTCGGGCCGCGTTGCTCTGGCGGCAAAATAATTGCGAAACCGCAAGTGATATTTCTTGTTTATTGCAAAGCCGCAAGCGGAACCTTTCGCGTTGTCGCAAAGCCGCCGGCTTTTTTCCTAATCCCTAATCCCTAATCTCTAATCCCTAGAATCCTACGCATCCGACACCGTTTCGCGCACCACTTCCTCGACGGTCGTGATGCCGTTGAACACTTTCTCCAAACCGGAATTGCGGAGCGGCACCAAGCCGGTTCGTAATGCGAGGTCGCGAATCTGCTCGGCCGACGCGCCGCGGTTGATCAAATCACGCACCTGATCGTTGATGGGCATGTACTCATACAGACCCGTCCGCCCTTTGTAACCCGTGTTGTTGCACGTCGCACAGCCTCGGCCCTTGTAGAACTTCTTGTCGATCACGTCGTCGGGCGTCAGGTCGAGTTGGGCAAGCAATTCGGTGCTCGGCATCGTCTGCTCGCGGCAATCCTTGCAAATCTTGCGGACCAACCGCTGGGCCAAAATGGCCTCGATCGTGGCCGTGATCAAAAACGGCGGCACACCCATGTCGCGAAGACGCGTAATGGTGCTCGGCGCGTCGTTCGTGTGCAGCGTGCTGAAGACCATGTGCCCCGTCAACGCCGCCTGCACGGCGATTTCGGCCGTCTCCAAGTCGCGGATTTCGCCCACCAGGATCTTGTCGGGATCCTGCCGCAAAATCGAACGCAAGCACTGTGCGAACGTGTTGCCGATCGAGGCGTCAATCGGCATCTGCACGATCCCGTCGATGTCGTATTCGACCGGATCCTCGGTCGTAATCAGCTTGTCCTCGATCACGTTCAGTTCGTTCAAGGCAGCATAAAGCGTCGTCGTTTTGCCGGAACCCGTCGGACCGGTGACCAACACGATGCCGTTGGGCTTCGAAATGACTTCGCGGAAGGATGTCAAAATGCCGGTGGGCATGCCGATGTTTTCCAACTCGAGCATGACCACGGATCGGTCTAAAACGCGCATAACCACGCTCTCGCCGAACATGGTGGGCAAAACGCTGACGCGCAAATCGACCGGATGCCCGCCCACGTTCAACCGGATGCGGCCGTCCTGCGGCAAACGACGCTCGGCAATGTCGAGATCGGCCATCACCTTGATGCGCGTCGTGATGGCAAAGGCCAAGTGACGCGGCGGAGGCACCATCTCGTACAACACGCCGTCGGATCGGATGCGAATCTTGAACTCGGTCTCGAACGGCTCGAAATGCAAGTCGCTCGCACGGTCCTTGATCGCCAACAGCAGCACCATGTTCAACAACTTGCGCACCGGCGCGCTGTCGGCCAACGCCTCGACGCTCGTCAGATCGAGCGTGGCGTTCTTTTCCAACGCCTGAACGGCCGCGGCCAAGTCGGCGTCCTGTTCCATGTCGGCGATCAACATTTCGACGCTCTCGCCGCCAGCGGCGTAGTAGCGTTCGAGCGCCTTGACCATTTCCTTTTCGGTGCAGACCATCGCCCGGATGTCATACCCCAGGAAACTTCGCAATTCGTCGATGATCGACAACTTCTGCGGATCGCACATGGCGATCGTCAGCAGATTGTCCTCGAAACTCAAGGGAATGATGCGATAGAGCTGAGCCATCGGCTCGGTGATCAACGTCAACACGTCGGGCGGAATCACCGCCTCGTTGAGGCTCACCACCTGCATGCCCATCTGCTCGGCAAGCCCCTGGGCCAATTGATCGTCGGAGATCAAGCCCATGCTCATGGCGATCTGCCCGAGCATCTCGCCCGGCCGCTGTTGCTGCTCCTCAAGCAGCATCTCCAGCCGATCTTCGCGGAGAAACCCGAGATCCACCAGAATTTGACCGATTCGCCGAATCGCCATGACTATTTACTCCGCTGTTGCCGTTTGTGGTGCTACTCCCGGTTGCCGCGATCCTTGGCTTCGTCCTCATCCTCGAACAAGCCTCGCTCGGCCCTTGCAATTTTGGCGGCCAATTCCTCGGGGCTGTTCGCCTTGAACAATATGTCTCTCTTCTCCACCAATCCGTCTTTCCATAACCGGAACATGTGATCGTCGAGCAACTGCATCCCCAACCGCTGACCCGTCTGAATCGTCGACGTGATGCGGTAGGTCTTATTTTCGCGGATCAGGTTCGCGATGGCGGGCGTTACGACCAACATCTCGTAGGCCGCCACGCGGCCGCCGCCGATCTTGGGCAAGAGCGCTTGCGACAAGATGCCGATGATCGACGTCGACAACTGGGTGCGGATCTGCTCCTGCTGGCTCGTGGGGAAAACGTCGATGATGCGGTTGACCGTGCCCTGGGCGCCGGTCGTGTGCAGCGTGCCGAAAACGACGTGGCCCGTTTCCGCCGCCGTGATCGCCGCTTCGATCGTCTCCAAGTCGCGCATTTCGCCCACCAGAATCACGTCGGGGTCTTGTCGCAAGGCACGGCGGATGGCCTCGGCGAAACTCGGCACGTCGATCCCGATTTCACGCTGGTTGATCGTCGATTTCTTGTGCGTGTGATAAAATTCGACCGGGTCTTCAATCGTGATGATGTGATGATCAAAGGTGTCGTTGAGATAATCGATCATCGCCGCCAGCGTGGTCGTCTTGCCGGAACCGGTCGGTCCGGTAACCAGAATCAGACCGCGGGGGCGCTTGCATAAATCGGCCAGAACGGGGGGGGTGCCCAAATCCTTGAAGTTCATCAACTTCAACGGAATTTGACGCAATACCATCGCCACGTTGCCACGCTGCTTGAAAATCGAAACACGAAAACGCGCCAAGTTGCCGAAAGCAAAGCCGAAGTCGGCGCCGCCCACCTCCTGCAACTCCTGCTGGCAGCGCTCGGGCGTAATGCTTTTCATCAGGGCGACGGTGTCTTCCGGTTCCAACGTCTTCGTTTCGAGCCGAACCAAGTGACCGTCCAAACGCAACACCGGCGGTTGGCCAACGGTTATATGAAGGTCGCTCGCCTTGCGGCTGACGACGGTCTGAAGCAGCTTGTCGATCAGAATAGTAGCCATCGAATGCTAAATCCCCGCTGTAGATAGGCGCACCCGGAGCCGCTGGGGAAAGAGGCTGGTTCCGTCGCTCTGTTCCGAAAGCGCCGGGTTGCGCGATGATTATTCGCAGCCGAC
>CAZNMP010000134.1:0-5099 GCA_964573875.1 uncultured Planctomycetaceae bacterium
GCATGGAACCGTTCGGCAAAGGTGCAACATCGACCTCCCCTCGCCCGCAAATGGCAGAGGGGACGGGTGTGAGAGCGGCCGACGTTGCCCCTGTTCCGCATAGCTCCAAACCGGTCATCGTCACGATTGGTCCGAACGTCGGCTTGCCCGAGGAATTTTTAACGCCCGTGGTCGAAGTGCTTTCGGAGCGCGGCGATGGCGGCGGCTCGCTCGGGTTCCCGCTGATGCATGTAAAAATCACCGTTTTGGGCGGTGAAGTTCACGAGACCGGCTCGAACGAACTGGCTTTCCGCTATGCCGCCGGCGACGCCTTTGAGAAAGCCTTGCGTGAAGCCGGCATTGTGCTTTTGGAGCCGATCATGCGGCTTGAAGTGACCGTGCCCGAGGAACATTTGGGCGATATCATGGGCGACCTGCAACAGCGTCGCGCCATCATCGTTCGCACGCATGTGCGCGGCCGCAACACGGTGATCGAAGCCCACGCCCCGCTGGCCAATTTATTCGGTTATTCCAGCGCCATGCGCGGCCTCAGCCAAGGCCGCGCCACCTGCACCATGGAACCCCACAGCTACGGCCCCGCGCCGGCGGATGTGCTGGGGGGGTTTATGTAATTTGTAGTCCACAAGTGGATGAGAATTGGCAAATAATCGTTCTTGAAGGTACACAGCAATTTATTAAACTGAACAATCACAGTTCTCGACATTATTCACATCGACACTTAATAACAGGCAGAATCATTGGCTTTGGCTGAAAATTCTTAAGCGGGGGGCGTCAATGGGATATCCGATTGCTTCTTATATAAATAGGGACTATACTCAAAATCAATGCTATTGTGGAATTAGAATATGTCCTCGGACTTGACAGTGGTTCCGCCATCATTATTTGCATTTGGTGCTATGGACAGAAGCAACTGATTCTGGGTCTCAATTGGCCGGATTTTATCAGATGAAAATAAAGCAGGATGGATGGAACATTGTACTTGCAGGGATATGGAATCGGGCGATATTCACCCCCGAATGGGTGGGGCAAGTTCTTTTTCCTGAAACACGAAATGAAGTAGAGACCCTGATTTCTATTATGCCACACCTACCTATCGTCTATAGAGACAAACGGGTAGCTGTAGAAGTGTCCTCGTTCCGGCTTGTGTTTCGCCCTCGACAGCTTGATGATGAATGTCTCCAAGCGGCGGAAAAGATGGCTCATGTGGTCCTATCTAAACTTCAGGATACGCCGCTGATCGGAGTAGGCGTTAACTTTGCCTTTGTAGAAGATGCGCCAGGTCCAGATATTAGTGGGTTGTTTGATTCTGCTGATATAAATTTATTGTCGGACAATGATTGGGCCACCCAAGATCGCCACTTAGTACGTCGCCTGCAACGAGGCACCGACATTCTTAATTTGACACTTGGTTTTAGCGATGGCAATGTCACGTTCGAGTTTAACTTCCACACAGAGACTACTGATAACGACGCAGCAAGCAAAGCCGTAGACAAACGTGTTCTTAACCTTAAAGGTGTGTCTATCCAGTTGCTGAATAGTGTTTACAAGCTACAATATGCTTTAGGAGAAGAAGACCGTGGGTGAAACAGGCATGATTCGCGCATCACAGACATTTGTTGGATGTACTGGAGACATGCAGAAAATTGGAATTGATCGCACGGTCCCCGAAACCGTTTTGACAACGCACAAATTTGTAGACGTCCAAATGTTTCCTGTACGTCTGTCAAGTAGTGCAGATGTAGTTAAGTTACTTGTCGACACTCAACTTCTCAGTAGGCAGCGGATGACTGAGGAAGCTAACGAATCGATTCGCCGCCGGTTACATAATTAGAGACTGTTTCGGTCAGATAAATGCATGGTTGTTCACTATGTATATCAGGAGCCAGATAAATCAAAGCTTTGCCAGGGAGATGTTCTCTGCAAAACAGGTGCACTAGTTGAACACCTTAAGCAGTACCATCCTCATTATGCCAACCACACAGACTACAAATACTTTTTGGTGCTAACGCAAAGCTGCGATCTCGTACGTCGCGTTAACTCGCCACCCAAATCGCCATACATTACCCTCGCTGCAATAAGACCTCTTGAAGAAGTATTGCGCCGTGAAGCCGCGAAGTATCAAGACGAATGGCAGTACGAGACCGGCGTAATTGGGGGAAAAGCCAGAAACAACCTTGCCATGTTTCTTGCAAGCCTTCTTGACAACAACAAAGAGGGTTACTTCTATCTTCACGCTGATTATAGCAATGACGTGAATATCCAATGCAATTGCTGTGCATTTCTTCGCTTGTCTGTTGCGTTAAAGGTCGAACACTATGACTTATGCCTGGCCGCAAAGACTGCAGAGCTGAAAGAGCCATTTCAAGCGAAACTTGGGTATCTTATTGGTCACATGTATAGCCGTATTGGCACAACAGAATGGAACTCAAATTACCCAGAGAATCAGGTAGACAGAGAAGCTAGTAAGATTCTGCAGAAAACGTTTGTTATTTATGATGACACGCAGATTAAAGAAGGGGTGGCAGACTTATCGAGGGACAATTTATTCGAACAGAAAACAGCTAAGGAAATTAAAGAATATATTGACAAGACCAAGATTAAATCGCGTAAGCAAAAGTTTCTCGATGCGGCACTCGAAGTGCTTGTAAAGAAGCTCAAGCCAGTTGATGGAATCCACAGCCGTATTGCCAATTCGCTAAAAGATGACGCCGATCTTCAAGCCACCATCCAACGACTACTCAATGGAGACGGTATATCAAAAGACAAATTATATCAGGAAATGATTTCAAGTTTTCTCGACCGGCTTCGTCATTATCTTAGCGATGAGAATATGCCAGACAAGCAAAAATGGCTAGAAAGGATTCTTACTCAACTTTTACAGGATACTTCCATTATCAACATCATGAAATGATTGTATGTCATGCCCATCTTTTCTCCCGAGATTCTAACGACCTCTTTATCACCTTGACTAAAAGCGAATTCTGCAGCCGGTTTCGGTTGGGGGCGAAGATCGAGCGTATTTGGCTGAAAAAACGCTGCCGGTGATTCTGGAGCATGGCGCTCTCTATTTTGCTTTTCCGATCATCCCGCTTGGGGCTAAGTGTTTCATCTCTATGATGCGTCTTTGATCAACCCTGCCCCCCCTATTCATGGTTCTAGCAATAGGCTATGAAAACTGCTGAACTCACTCTGTCGTTTTCGGACCATACCACATGACTTCACAACACGGCCGCGTGCCGGTAAAAGTTTCGTCCGATGTTCCTATCGAAACCGTGTACCAACAGCGCGTCGAGCAGTTCTCGGCGGCTGAAAAGTGGTTTGCGCGGCGGGAACGGATGGTGATGAATCTGCGCGTGGTGACGTTTGTCGCGGCCGTGGTGTTGTTCGTCGCAGGCTGGAATAGCGAACACTTCGCTTGGTGGTGCTCGGGCGGAATCACGTTGCTTGGCAGTTTTGTCGTGGCGGTGAACTACCATGATTATGTTCGCCGCCAGTTGCAACGCAACAGCCTGTTGCGACAAATCAACCAACAGGCAATCGCCCGGCTGCATCGCGATTGGACCGGCCTGCCTGAAACGCCAATCACCGTGCCGTCGCAGTATAGCGCAACAGCCGATGATCTCGATCTGTTCGGCCATGCCTCGTTGTTCCATCTGTTGAACTTGGCCGGCACGCTCTTCGGAAAAAGAATCTTGCGAGATTGGCTTTTGGAGCCTGCAAAACCTGAAGATATTGGCCGAAGACAGCAGGCCGCGACGGAGCTTGCGCCGTACTTGGACTTGCGTCAAACCCTGATGCTCGAAGGACGCCTGCTGGCCGACGAAGGCAATCGAGCGGAATCCTTTGTGGATTGGGCAGAAGGCTGTCCTTGGTTGCTCCTGCGTCCCTGGCTGCTTTGGCTGTGCCGAAGCCTTTCGGCGTCCGCCCTTGCGATTCCTATTCTCACGTTCTGCGGCGTTTTGGCGGCCGAATTGGGCGGCGTCGCTTTTTTTGCGATATTATGCTTGAACACACTTGTACTCGCTTCGTTCGGCGGAAAGGTTCACGGCATTTTTTCGTTGCTGGGTTTGCGGTGCGATGAAGCAAAGCAGTATATCCGCATGTTCGCGTTGATGTACACGATGCCGGCCTCGAACACCGAATTGGACATCGTTAAACAAGATGCCACGCAGCTAGGCGGCGGCGTGTTGCAGGGCATGCGTCACTTGAATCGCATTGCGGCCTTGGCCAAGATTCCTCACAATCCGCTCGTCATCTTTTTTGTTTATCTGCCGCTGCAATTTGGGTTTCTCTACGACTTCCACATCTTAAATCTGCTGGAAATCTGGCAAACCTACTATGGCAAATACGTTCGCCGCTGGTTCCTGGCGTTGGGCAAGTTCGAGGCTCTCAACTCACTGGCTGGACTCGCCGCCGACCATCCAAGCTGGACAATGCCCGAGATCGATCCGACGTTCGACCGTTTTGAGGCCCGCGGGCTCGGACACCCGCTCCTACCAACCAAAACATGCACGACGAACGACGTGGAAGTTGGGCCGGCCGGTTCTTTTCTTCTCGTCTCTGGATCGAACATGTCTGGCAAGAGCACGCTGCTGCGAGCCGTTGGCGTCAATACAGCCCTTGCCCAGGCAGGTGCGCCGGTTTGTGCCGAGCAGCTTCGGATGCCCCCGGTCACGTTGGCCACGAGTATGCGCATCCGCGATTCGCTCGAAGCCGGCGTATCCTTCTATATGGCCGAATTGATGCGATTGAAGGAGATCGTTGATCTTGCCCGCAATGGCGACGCCCCGAAAGATCGCCCTCTGCTCTATCTACTCGATGAAATCCTGCTCGGCACGAATTCGAAAGAGCGGCATATCGCCGTCTCTCGGGTGTTGCAGCACCTGTTGCATCATGGCGCTATCGGCGCGATTTCGACGCACGATCTGGAATTGGCCACAAGCGAAGAGCTGGCCGGCGTGTGTCGTTGCGTTCATTTTTGCGAAACCTTGCACGATTCCGACGCCGAGCAGCCCATGACGTTTGACTACAAGCTTCGCCCCGGCATTGCAACGACCACCAATGCCTTAAAACTATTGGAAATCGTAGGGCTGGATAAA
>CAZNMP010000134.1:5199-7504 GCA_964573875.1 uncultured Planctomycetaceae bacterium
CATTGCAACGACCACCAATGCCTTAAAACTATTGGAAATCGTAGGGCTGGATAAACGTTCGGCTGGACCGAAAATCCGCTGATTACGACCGATTAATAATCCGCATCCGAATTGCCTACCATCGAATTTCTGTGATGCAAGATCTCGACTCCCTCTTCACCGCCCTGGCTAAGAGCAAGTTCCGTAGCCGGTTTCGGCTGGGGGTGAAGGATCGGGCGTATCTGGCGGAAAAAACGTTGCCGGCGGTTTTGGAGCATGGACGGCAGTTCATTCTGGAACGGCTGGCGCCAGCCGAGCCAAAAAACGACGGCCGACAAACGCCGATGCGCGGTCATCCGATCTTTGTGGCCCAACATGCCACGGCCACGTGCTGTCGCGGCTGTTTGCAGAAATGGCACCAGATCCCCCGTGGAAAACCACTTACCGAGGAACAGATCGAGCATGTTCTTGCGGTTCTCGCCCATTGGCTTGCGGGGCAGCAAGGCGGTCCAATGGATGTCAAAATCACGAAGAACACCAAGCGAACAAGCCAGCAGACAAAGTGGCTTTTTTGATGTTCTTCGACAAGGCGGGCCATCGCTTCGCTCGACCCGCCCTACGGTTTTTTTGGGCCAATACCCCCTCGTGGTGGTGTGTTTTTGATTCGGCCAGGAATTCTTCTCCACTTTAGCGTTTGAGGCCACAGAAGATGCTCATTTTAACAAAACAGCACCCCTCGTTGTGGTTATTTCCAGCGGTTTTTCAACCTCCATATCGAAAAAAAGGAAAAGTAGCGACGGCATGACTTGTCAGGCGTCCGATGAATAGTTAAATTACGAGTTTCCCCTGCCCCGGCAGTTGTGCGAGTATGACATGCAACAGATGAAAACCTTTATGGCCCGGCCCGACTCGATCGAGCCAAAGTGGTGGCTGGTTGATGCCAGCGACAAAGTGGTTGGGCGCTTGGCCAGCGACTTGGCAATGGTATTGATGGGCAAGAATCGGCCCACCTACACCCCTCACGTCGATAACGGCGATTACGTCGTCGTGATCAACGCCGACAAGGTCGCGTTGACCGGCAAAAAATGGGAGCAAAAGGAATACGCTCATTACACGGGCTATCCCGGCCTTAGGATTGAGACGGCCGGCAAGTTGCGCCAGCGTCGCCCGGAGTTGATCCTCCGCGAGGCGGTGCGTCGCATGTTGCCCAAGAACAAGTTGGCCTTCAAGACGCTGAGCAAGCTGAAGATCTACGCCGGCAGCGAGCATCCTCACCAGGCTCAGTTGCCCGAATTGAAAGAACTCGGAAACAAGGATTAGTGCTCCATGGCAGTAGTTGCTAGCAACGATATTCTCGGTACGGGCCGTCGTAAGACCTCGGTTGCGCGTGTGCGCATTCGTCCAGGCAGCGGCAAAATCCGCATCAACAATCGCGATTTCGAGGAATACTTCCACAGCGTCCGGCAGCAAGCCTCGCTGTTGGCCCCGCTCGAACAAACGGGCAAGCGGGCCGAGCTCGACGTGGTTATTCTCGTCGATGGCGGCGGAATCACCGGCCAGGCCGACGCCTGCAAGCTGGGCATCGCCCGCGCGTTGAAGAAGTCGGACGAGCAATTGGCCGACGGTCTTCGCGACACCGGCATGTTGACCCGCGACGGCCGCATGAAAGAACGCAAGAAGTACGGCCTCCGCGGCGCACGGCGCGGTACGCAGTTCTCGAAGCGTTAATCGCCCGACCGCAATCAGCATACGCCTATCGGCATACTCCATGCCCACGCTTGTCGTGGGCATGTTTTTTTATCGGCTATCCCGATCGTGGCGCGGGCGGCTTGCCGGCATGGTCCCAATCAAGAGAACGGCAAAGTTGTCATTCTGAGCGTAGCGAAAAATCTATGTGAGCCTATGCCAGATCCTAATACGCAAATGAGATCCTTCGCTTCGCTCAGGATGACGATTCCTCTGTGACCAAGGACTTTGCAGTTGGTAGTGTCTGTCAATATGCGCACTTTGGATTTGGGGTTAGCCTTTGGAACTGGTAGTTCCGGCTGCATGCTCCCCGAGGGGGGGGGGTGCGAAGTTTGCGCAATCTCTTTCGTTGCCAAATCCGGCTGACTTTGCTCCTGTTCTCTAAGTCGCTGCATGTCCAAGTATCGCTTCGTGCCCCATCGCGTGCCGGCGATGTGCCACAGACGGGCCGCGACCAGCATCAATGCCGAACGGCCATCGGGAAACGCACCCACAACGCGCGTCCGCCGGCGAATCTCACGCATGATCCGCTCCAACGGATTGTTCGTCCGTATCTGACGCCAATGCTCCGTTGGGAAAG
>CAZNMP010000135.1:0-7388 GCA_964573875.1 uncultured Planctomycetaceae bacterium
CGGATGGCGATACCATCGTCGAAACAACCGACCAGTGGATCGGAACCGATGATACCGACGGCTCGGGCACTCCGGCGATTATTCACTATATCCACGGTCCGCTGGGCCTGAAGCCTGCCTCCGTCAGCGTGATCGGTGACAACGTCACGTGGACCTATGAGATTACCGTTGCAGCAGGCGAAACCGTACAATTGGCTTCGTTTACAATTGTCGGTACGACGCAGGCGGAAGCCGTCGCGGCAGCCAATGCACTGGTAACACACACGGGCCTCGGTGGCCAAGCCGCCGCGTTTTTGAACGATACGGAGCAGGCTTCTCTTCGCAACTACCTGTTCTATCCAGTAGCAACAACAACCACACTTATCGTCGCCCCCAATCCGTCGGTTTACGGCCAGTCGGTGACCTTTACGGCTACCGTAAGCGGTGCTCTGTTGGACGCAGGCACACCTGCCGGTACGGTACTGTTCGTCGATGGCAGCACTAATTTGGGCACGGCAACTCTCAATGCCAATGGCCAAGCTGTCTTCACGACGTCTCTGTTGACTGCCGGTCGGCACGAAATCACCGCCTCGTACCATGGCGATGCAGACTTCGTCGTCAGCACGAGCGCGGCTGCAATCCAGACAGTCAATACCGCACTCCTTACGATTAAGGCTGATAATCTGACAAAATTGTACGGTGTAGCGTTGCCCACCCTCACGGCAAGCTTTGATGGTTTTGTCAATGGCGAAACGCTGGCCACCAGTGGGTTGACCGGGGAACCGAGCTTCATTTGTAGTGCTAATACTGCCAGCCCGGTGGGCGACTATACAATCACGGCTGCCTTGGGCACGCTTGGCTCGCAAAACTACGGCTTCCAGTTCGTCGATGGAAAGTTAAGCATTACGCAGGCTATGCCCAGCGTCAGCGTTAGTCATACTGGCGGGATTTACAACGGATCTCCTTTCCCGGCCACAGCAACGATAACGGGAGTAAGCTGTGTTCCGGCTTCGAGTTTGGAGGATGTCGGCCTGACGTTGACCTACTACGTGGGCACAACAGTCAGCGGAAGCGGTTCGACTAACGCACCGAGCGCCGCAGGCACCTACACGGTAGTGGCCTCGTTCGCCGGGAGCACCAATTATACAGCAACCCAAAGCGCGCCCGTAACATTTACGATCTATCTCATCACGCCCGTCGTTGTTGCCAGCGACAAGACGTTTACCGACAAAGTGCGAGTGACCTGGAATGCCGTATCCGATGCCACGGCCTATGAAGTATGGCGAAACACGACGAACGACCTCACGACGGCCGCCATGATTAAAACGGCAAGCGGCACCAAGTTTGACGATACCACGGCCGTAGCGGGAACGCAGTATTGGTATTGGGTCAAGGCCATGAACGCAGTGGCGACCAGCAATTTCAGTACCTCGGATCGAGGACAGCGGCAGACACTGCCGGCCACCACGCCGGCCAAGATCTATAGCGCCATTGAGGGCAATCTAACGAAATCGCAGGTGTTGGCAACCTTCAGCTACGCCAATCCCTCGGCCGCTATAGGCAACTTTACGCCCACGGTGAATTGGGGCGGCGCGGTGATTGGCACGCCCAGCGTCTCGCTGCAATTGGTGTCGCGAACCAAGACGATATCGAACTGGAAAGTCGTAGGCAGTGTCATTTACGCCCAAAAGGGCACGTATGGCATTACCGTTTCCGTTCAGGATAAGAGCAACAACGTCATTCTCAGCAGCGGCAAAGTGCAATTCAAGGTGGCCGACGCTCGACTGACCGACATAACGCCCTCGAAAACCTATAAAGCCTTCGAGGGCAACGCAACCGCCACGCAAGTTCTGGCAGTTTTCAAGGACGCGAATCCCTACGCTCCCCAAAGCGATTACAAGACCACGGTAACTTGGGGCGGCACGTTGATCGGCAAGCCCAGCATTTCCGTGCAATTGATGTCACGCACAGCAACGGCGTCAACCTGGCGCGTCGTTGGCAACGCCACTTATGCCGAGAAGGGCACCTACGGCATTTCTGTTTCCATCCAGGACGTTGACGGCAGCAAACTGCTCAGCAAACGGATCAGGTTTAGCGTGGCGGATGCGCCGCTGGCCGATATTACAGCGAAGACAACCTACAAAGCCATCGAAGGCAATACTACTGGCAAACAAGTTCTGGCAACCTTCACGGATGCCAACTCCTTTGCTCCGTCGAGCGATTACAAAGCCACGGTGCAATGGGGCGGGGCTGTCATCGGCACGCCCAGCGTTTCCGTGCAATTAGTGTCGCGCACCGCGACGACTTCCACCTGGAATGTGGTGGGCAGCGTCAAATATGCGAACGCGGGGTCTTATACGGTTCAAGTCCATATTGCCGACGTGCATGGCAGCAGCGTATCAACCAATAAGACTCGCGTCCAAGTCGCGGCAGCATTAACGGCAGCAAACTCGCCCTACGCATCGGCAATTTCATCGATGGCGATGCCGTCGATTACCGATGAGTCTCACGCTTCTCGGGCGAACCTTGGCTTTGCGTCTTCCATTGTGGATCAGGTGGATCTGATGAGCATCGTGGAACTCGAACTGGGTTATTGCCGAGCGTAGCGATTGTGATGCCCTCAAAAATAACTGTGGTCGGTCTATCGAGTTCTGTCTCTTCCGATTGGCCCTATTCGCTTAACGATGTCCCAATTTCCTCAAAACGGACTCGATAGCACTCGCTGGCAGACTGCCCGTTTTGGAGGATGAAGGTGCAACGGGAGAAGGGTTGGAACGTCTGCCCATAGCTGGTAAAATTATATTAGGCCGGCCTCAATACCACCGGGTGTCAATATCACCGCCAGACACGCTGCCTTACACCCCTCGGAAGACAGAAATAGGCCCGACTGTGGGTTGCCGCAATGACCTTTCGGGCGTTGCGACGCCAAATCGACGTTGGCCGCCATAATCAAGCCTTGCAATACCTTCCACTACGGACACACCTTGGATTGACCCATTTTTCGATGATGCGTGAAGCAGCATTCGCAAAATATCCAAAGTAGGCAATATATTCCGATCAACGACGTTAGCTAATCTCGCAACCTTGTATAGTTGACAGTGACTACAAGGGACGAGAAAGCAAAAGAGGAATTTACGATGGGCAAAACGGGGATAACACGGAGAAACGCGCTCGCGTTGCTTACGGCCGGGGCCGCGGGATTCGGCGGCGGCCTTTATGGGCTGTCGCGAGCGGGCATCATCGAGTTTCTGGATGCCGATGCCAAGGCCGACGACCCTGTTCAAGTGCAGCGCAAGCCCTATCCGCCGGAGCCGGGACGGGAAATTTCGCGGTTCGGATTCGGTGGCACCCGCCTGCCGATTCTGGATCGGCAAACCACGAAAATCGATTATGAAATGGGCCAGAAACTCGTCGACTTCGGCTTTCGGCACGGCATCAACTATTTCGACACCGGCTGGATGTACCACGAGGGAGCCAGTGAGGTATTTTATGGGCACGCTCTGAAAAAGTATCCACGCGACAGCTTCATGATTTCGGATAAAATGCCCAGTTGGTTGGTGCATAGCCTGGACATGGCAAAGGACATGTTCGAAGAGCAACTGAGACGTTGCCAAGTCAGCTATTTTGACAACTACATGGTGCATTCGATAACGAGCGTTGACGAGTTCAATCGCGTCTTCGAGACGATGGGGGTGCTTGACTACCTGAAGAAACAACAGAAGAAGGGACGAATCAAGCATCTCGGCTTCTCGTTCCACGGCGATGTTTCGGTCATGCAATATATGCTCGACAAGTACGAATGGGCTTTCGCCCTGATCGTGCTTAACCGCCTCGATTGGGACGAGGAGAAAGAAAAGAACCCCCAAGGCGCTGTCGCGGGAACGCTTTATCGAATGCTGACCGCGAAAAAAATGCCGGTGTTCGTCATGGAACCTTTGCGAGGGGGCGCCATTGCGCAGTTGAACAGCAAAGGATCCGCCATTTTGAAAGCGGCGGCGCCGCAAAAGACGCTCGCATCGTGGGGAATGCGTTTTGTCGCCTCCCTGCCAAACGTACAGACCGTTCTCAGCGGCATGAATCAACTGGATCACCTCGTTGACAACATACACTCGTTCGCGACCGACTCCGAACCGCTCAGCAAGCAAGAACTCGCGACGTTTGATCGGGCGCTCGCCGAATTCCGAAAATATCCGACCATTTGCTGCACGGGATGCCGCTATTGCATGCCTTGCCCTTATGGCGTCCACATTCCGGAAATCTTCGCATGGTACAACTCCTTCGCCGGCGAAGGTCGCCTGCCCACCGATTCCGGGCCAAACGATTCTCAATCGTTGCGGCGGGAATTTCTGGTCACCTACAACAACACGATACCGCCGAAGGCGAGGGCGAACCATTGCATCGGTTGCGCCAAATGCAAAGTCGGTTGCCCGCAGTTGCAACTGCAAATTCCAAATGAGATAGACAAGATCGAAAAGTTCGTGGCACAAGTTCAATCGCAGTATGACGCTGAATAATCGGGATTGATTTCATGTTGAGAAGAATCAGAATAGGTGTTGCAGCGCTGTTGTTCCTTTGCGAGAATCTTTTCTTCATTGGAGTTGGCGGCGGATTGGGCGTCTTCGAGCGGTTTCAGTTCGTGCCGGCGCTGCTTGCAATGAATCTCGCGGCGATTACGTTCATCGTGGCGTTGACGCTGTTGTTCGGTCGCGTCTACTGTTCCACACTCTGCCCCTTGGGCGTGTTTCAAGACATCGTGATCGGCGCGGCCCGCATTTTCACGAAAAAACGCTTTGCTTATGCTCCGGCTCATACGCTGTTTCGCTATATCGCGTTGTCGATTGTTGCCATTGCGTTTGCCGCCGGCATTGCTTCCGTGCCAGCGTTGATCGATCCCTATAGTCTTTACGGCCGCCTGGCGACCCATTTGCTGCAACCAGTCGCGTATGCCGCAAACAATGCCGTCGCATGGATCGCGGACAGTCTGGGGCATCCTTTGATCTTCAAGGAAGAGATTTTCGTACGCGGCACGTTGGCAATTTCCGTCGCCCTCGCTTCTCTGCTCGCCATCGTCGTGGTGGCGGCAAAATGGGGACGCCTTTATTGCAACACGCTTTGTCCCGTCGGAAGCCTGTTGGCAGTCATAAGTCGTCGGCCGCTCTTCGTAATTGCGATTGATGGAAACTCGTGCGTGGAATGCGGACTCTGCGAGAAAGCTTGCAAGTCCGGCTGCATTGACGCAAAGTCACGCATGGTCGATTACAGCCGGTGCGTCTGTTGTTTCGACTGCATCACGTCCTGCCGTAAAAACGCGATTCGCTACGCAACGGTTGCAGCGAAAACTGCGGACGTTTCCGTGCCCGACGTTGCCTTAAATACTGCGAAAAAACCGAAGTGGGTTGGCCGACGCGAGTTCGTGACGACCACCGCGGTTTCGGTCGCCACGGTCGTCGCGGCGATGGTGCGCAAGGACAGCTTGCTCGTTGCGGCCGAACCTCTGCCCGTTTCACCGCCTGGATCCGGGGGGCAATCGCGTTTGCTATCGCAATGCACGTCCTGCAATTTGTGCGTTGCGAAATGCAAGGGAAACGTCATTAAACCATCGCTGTTGGAATACGGGCTAGGCGGAATCATGGTGCCGAAGCTTGATTTCACACACGGCTTTTGCGATTGGGACTGTAACGAGTGCGGCAAAGTATGTCCCAACGGAGCGATTGCACCGCTTTCGATCGATGATAAACGCAAAACCAAAATCGGCCAGGCCGTCTATGTCCGTGAACGATGCGTGCTGGTTACCGACAAAGTGGATTCATGTGGCAACTGCGCCGAACATTGTCCGACGAAGGCGATTACCCTGGTGGAGGAAAAAGACAAAAAGAAATATCCCTCCATCGACGAAAGCAAGTGCATTGGTTGCGGCGCCTGTGAATATCACTGTCCCTCGAAACCATTGGCCATTCACGTTATCGGCCAAACATAGAGCTATTCCCGCCGTTAAGGCCTCTGAAAACACACACTGGCCTTTTCACCCAATTGACTTACCGCCACGGTCTGCACGAAGTTAAAGCATGCTTGTGAGAGGTACAATATTAACCTGGATGCCGACGAACTGGCCGAAGACTTTATTGAATCCATAAGAAGGCGGAAACCGGCCAGGATGGTACTGTTTTGTATTGTCGGCGACAAAGAGCCCGAAAACGAAGAAAGCCCAATAATCGCAACTGATTACAGGGCTTTAACTTGCGATAGTAGCGGCGGTGGGATTCGAACCTACGACACGCGGATTATGATTCCGCTGCTCTGACCAGCTGAGCTACGCCGCCAAATAGTGTAATTTTCCGATAATTACTGACTTTTCTTGCCAATTTGTTCTACCTGAGTCTATGCTTAGTACACCTTTTTGTACACCCACAAGGTGGAAATTGCAAAGAAAAAGTCAATATGCCAAAGATAGCAGCCAAAACGCTGGTCGGCAAGCCCCGCTCTGATTTTCTGTTATTTGCCCACCGACCACATTATGGGCCACTCTCGGGATGACAAAGCTTCGCTTTACCGTGAGCGGATCGACGACGATCGGCTGAAGGCGGTCACCGACCATGTCCATAAGTGGCTTTTCGGCGAGAATTCCGATGCTGTGAACAGTGTACAACCTGCCGAAAAAAAGGACGATTTACAACACCCACGCCTACTGTCATACGTATTCTTTGCGGAGCCAAAACGCCCTACACCGACTGTTGACGCTATGATCCAGGCCATCGAAATTCAGCTTGAGCTGAAGCCAGTTATTCGCACAAACGCCGGCAGCAATCCTAACTTGGGCGACTGGAGCGGTTGTATTTGGACAGCGGATGCTCTTTTTTCGGGCGAGACCGCCAGTAAATCCGCTGTACCAGTCGTTCATGCGTCGTGGGTAACGCCGGGGGCATCGGCAGCCAGTGTGATAGGCTGGCCCCTCTTTTCAGTCGGAACTCGTAAAGTCGATTCGGCTGTATCTTACTACACCCCAACGACTTGCGTTGTGTCATGACAAGTAAAACGAGTTGTTCTCCAGATTATATTGAAAAATCGCTTGTATTTTCTAGAGCAACTCTATACACTCAGTTGCAGTTCTAGATCTGCGGACGCTGCTACATTATTTGGTTGGCTTGGTTCGCTAGCCCAACCAAGGAGTTGCAAAGGTGAGATCAGCATCGAAGTTTGTCCCGAATGTCGGCGGTTGCAAGAAGCAGCCAAAATACCAGCAAGTGAAGGTGCATCTTCAGAACCAGATTCGGTCAGGGGTGTTTTCGCCCGGCTCGCCCTTGCCCAAGGAGCGCGACATGGCCGTATCGTTGGACGTTGCCGCCGGCACACTTCGGCAAGCCCTTCAGGAACTGGAGGCCGACGGGCTGATTCGCCGTGTTCGAGGCCAG
>CAZNMP010000136.1:0-7385 GCA_964573875.1 uncultured Planctomycetaceae bacterium
GCGGAACAAAGCATGGCCGTCGATGCGGATCCACGGGTCGATGTCGCCGTGTCCGTTGCGAATAGCGTAGCCGGGGTCTCCGCGTCGCGCCATGTGCAGGCCGCGGGTATCGGCGCCCAAGATGGTTTGGTGGATGCGATGGCCTGGGACGTCGGCTGAAATAATGGCTGCACCCGCGCCGTCGCCAAAGAGGAAATAGGCGTTGCGGTCCGAGGGATCGAGCAGTCGCGACTGCATATCGACGCCGACGGTCAAGACATTGTGCGCCGTACCCGAAAGAATCATGCCTTGCGCCGCGGAAACGGCGTAGAGCCAACCGGCGCAAGCCGCGTTCAGGTCGAAGGCGGGGATGGTTTGCAGATTCAAGCGATCCTGAAGAATGGCGGCCGTCGAGGGCATGGCCACGTCGGGCGTGGTGGTGGCCACAATGACCGCGTCGATATCCTTGGCGGCGATGTTGGAGCGGCGGATTGCCTCGAGCGCGGCCCGGTAGGCCATATCGGAGGGTTTTTCGTCGGCGCCGGCCCAGCGGCGTTGGCGAATGCCCGTCACTTGGAAGACATAATCGGCCGTGATTTCCGGAAAGCTTTCGACCAATTCGTCGTTGCAGACGACGCGGTCGGGCAGATAGCCTCCGAAGCCGACGAAACCGATGCGTTGGCCGTGGTGTATGGCGCGGGACGATTCCGAAGCTGCTTCCGAACGTACAACGACCCGTTCGGCGGCAGCGGCCGGCGGAATCCAATCGTGCATGGCCGGATCGTCGGTTTCAATTTCCATGAGCGGCTCGGTCAGCGGGATGGTTTCGCCTTCGAGATGAAAACGCCGGATCACGAGCCCATCGCAAGGAGCCTCGAAATCGAAGACCGATTTCGCGCTGTCGATTTGCACCAAGGGCTGGCCTTTGGAAAAACGATCGCCCTCGACCAAATGCCATTCGATAATCGAGGCTTCGAATTCCGTAGCGCCCTGGGCAGGCAGATACAACGGCATTTTGAACAACGCGGCTTCCATCATCCCTCCCGGACCATGCGATCAACAGCGGCTTCAATGCGATGACGGTTCGGCCGGCAATAGGATTCCAACTCCGGCGCGAAGGGCACCGGCAAATCGGGCGAGGAGATCAACAGAGGCGGACATTTCAATGCATGCATCGCCTCGCGACAAACCGACGCGATGATGTGGTTGCCCAAACCTTGAAGCGCGCCGCTCTCTTGCACGACGAGCAGGCGTCCGGTTTTGCAGACCGATTCGAGAATCGGACCAAGATCCATCGGTTGCAAAACAAAGGGGTTCCAAACTTCGATCGAGCGGGGGCTGTCGGCCGCAATGGCTAATGCTTCGTGAACCATCGCGCCAAAGGCCACCAGGGTAATATCCGACCCTTCGTTGTAGCGACGCGGCCGCCAGATGGATTCCAAATTGCCGTCGAAATCGATCGGGCCGCCCTTGCTCCAGTAGAGCAGCTTGTGCTCGAAGACCATGCAGGGATTGGGATCGTGGAAGCCGGCGACCAGGGCCTCGAACGTTTCTTGGGCCGTGGCGGGATAAAGCAATTTCAGGCCGGGGAATCGCGACCAAAGGCCCTCGAATTCACCCGAGTGGAAGGCACCCATCGTCAGTCCGCCGCCGCAGGGCAAACGCAGCAGTAAAGGAGCGGGCCGTCCCGAGCGGAAAAACCACGTGCCGGCGTTCAGGCCGAGTTGGGTGCAAGCTTCGGTTGAAAAATCGGCGAATTGGAATTCGAGGATCGGCCGCGCGCCGGTTTGAGAAGCGCCTAAGGCAAAGCCGACTTGCGCCGACTCACATATCGGCATGTCAAGCACGCGCTGCGATCCGTGCCGTTCGATGAGTCCCTTGCAGGTTTTGAACGCCGAGCCGTAAACGCCGATGTCGAGCCCCATGAGGAACGCGCGGGGATCGTTTTCTAAAATGTAATCCAAAGCCCGGCCGACGGCTTCGCCGTTCTTCACGCGCGTGGCGTGATAGGGCTTGACCGTGGGCAAGGAGGTTTCGGCGAAGACGGCCATGCGATTGCTCGCCGGATTCGGACGTTTGGCCGCCATCGAACTGGTGACAGCCGAGCGAACTTCCTCCTCGACGGCTTTTTCCAAAGCAGTGAGAGACTCGTCGGACATGCCGCAGAGTTCCAATACCTTTTGACGCGCCAGAAGAAGCGGATCGCGCTGCCGCCATTCTTGAAGGCGCTCGGCCGGCACATACTCGCCTTTGTCGTAGGCGGCGTGGCCGTGCAAACGGTAGGTCATGCATTCCAAGACGGCCGGCAACTGCGAGGCTTGCATCACATCCAGGGCGTCGCAAACCGAGGTGTACACTTCCCAGGCGTCGGTGCCGTCGATGGTGCGGCCGGGAATGCCGTAGCCGCGGGCACGGTCGGAAAGATGCTGGCAATTGTATTGGAGATCGGTCGGCGTGGAAAAAGAATAATGATTGTTCTGGATAAGGTATAAGACGGGTACTTTCCGCACCGAAGCCAGATTGAGCGATTCGTGAATCTCACCCGTGCTGCTTCCGCCGTCGCCGATGACGGCCAAGCCGAATGCTTGTTCGCCGGCTTGCCGCGCGGCCCAAACACCGCCCATGACAAGGCTGGTCATTCGGCCCAAATGGCTAATCATGGGGAATCGCCGAGAACCGGCGTCGCCATGATGTGCATTGCCCTCGCGGCCGTGGGTCGGGCTCTCGGCATTGGCCATGTATTGGCAGAACAACTGGTGCGGCGTGGCTCCTAAAAGCAAGTGGCTGGCAAAGTCGCGATGCAAGAAGGAAACCACATCGAGACCGGGGCGCAAGGGCATGGCCATGCCGACGGCCGTGGCCTCGTTGCCGGCGCTGGTAGTGACGGTGCCTTTGACATAGCCCTTCTGGAACAATTCCATGATGCGGTCTTCCATCCGACGAGACAGCAGCATCAGGGGATACGCAGCTTTGTAGAACTCGGGCTGCGCGAGCCGTTGCGGATAGCGAACGATTTCGGGGATGTCGCGATGGGCGGCATCGATACGCGACAACCCGCCGATACGACGAACGTCGGTGGTTCGTCCGCGTCGGACCGACACTGGAACGCCGGTCTGTGGGGTGTCGATGTGGGTTGCCAACAGGGCTTGCCTTTCCTTGGCCAGACTTAAAAATGGGGCAGGAACTGCCTACCTCGAATAATCCTGTGAGGGCCGGATTGTAACCCGACGCTCCGATGGTGTCACGATCAGTTACGCAAGATTTACCAGGAACACCAAGCATTTACAGAGCGTGAACATAGCCCGAATCACCCATTTTGCCGAAAGTGGCTGGATTGCTGTGGGGGAATTGACAGAATGGTCGTTTCGCCGTACAACGCGGCATGAATTGGCGTAAAAAATACATCTCGATGCTGGTGATGATTCCATGCCCGACAATCCGAACCAATACGACAATCCGTTGATTTCCCGCTATGCTTCGCCCGAGATGAGTGCGCTGTGGAGTCCGCAGCGAAAATTCAGCACGTGGCGTCGGCTCTGGATCGCTTTGGCCGAGGCCGAGTCGGAACTAGGCTTGCCCGTAAGCCAGGCGCAAATCGATCAGATGCGAGCGCATGTGGAGGAGATTGATTTCGAGGCGGCAGCTCGGTATGAACGCAAGTTGCGGCATGATGTGATGGCCCATGTTCATACGTTCGGCGACGTGTGTCCCGACGCCCGGCCGATCATCCATCTTGGCGCGACGAGTTGCTATGTAACCGACAACACGGATCTGTTGCTGTTGCGTGAGGGATTGCAGATGGTTGCCGAACGGGTGGCGGCGGTCATCGACGGCTTGGCCCAGTTCGCCGTGGCTTATCGCGATCTGCCTTGTTTGGGATTCACGCATCTTCAGCCGGCACAACCCGTGACGGTCGGCAAGCGGGCGTGTCTGTGGGCCCACGATTTTGCGATGGACTTGGCCGAAATCGAGTATCGTATCGGTTCGATCAAGGCATTGGGCAGCAAAGGCACGACCGGCACCCAGGCAAGTTTCTTGGAATTGTTCCACGGCGACCACGCCAAGGTGCGCAAGTTGGAAAGACTCGTGTGCCGCAAGATGGGGTTCGACGATTCGTATCCCGTCAGTGGGCAGACCTATTCGCGGAAGATCGATTCGTATGTGTTGGGCAATTTGTCGGGCGTCGCCCAAAGCGCCCACAAGATGGCCACCGATCTGCGGCTCTTGGCCCATCGCAAAGAGGTTGAGGAACCGTTTGAAAAGGATCAGATCGGCTCGTCGGCGATGGCTTATAAGCGAAACCCGATGCGCAGCGAGCGGATTTGTTCGCTGGCGCGGTTCGTCACCAGTTTGGAATCGAGCGCTGCGCAAACGGCCTCGGTCCAATGGTTGGAACGGACGTTGGACGACAGCGCCAACCGCCGGCTGACGTTGCCGCAAGCTTTTTTGGCAACCGACGCGGTGCTGATCCTTTGCCAGAATGTGACCGCGGGTTTGGTGGTGTATCCGAAGGTGATTGCCGCCCATTTGCAGGCGGAATTGCCGTTCATGGCCACCGAAAACATCTTGATGGCGGCCGTTGCGGCTGGCGGCGATCGTCAGGACTTGCACGAGCGGATCCGCCGTCATTCCCAAGCGGCCTCGGCCGTGGTCAAGGAACAAGGCGGAGCCAATGATCTGCTCGAACGCTTGTTGGCCGATCCGGCGTTCGCCAAAGTCGATTTGGCCACCGTGATGGAGCCCTTGCAGTATGTCGGCCGCTCACCGCAGCAGGTTGACGAGTTTGTCGCCGAAGTGGTCGAACCGATCCGAGCGAAATACGCAGGGCAAGGCGGCGAAGCGGAGATTCATGTGTAGCACAATGAGGGCGGGTCGAGCGAAGCGATGGCCCGCCACGATATTCTCGTCTAATAGAGCGCTACCGACAAATCGTCGAATGAGTAGACGCCATGCTGTACTACTTATTGATGTATTACGAAGCGATCATGGCGGCTTTCTCCATTGCGATCTGGCTGGCGGTAAAATACTGGAATGGAAAGCATACAGAAAACCTGCCCAGCCTGTCTCCAATAGCTATTTTCTGGTCTTTCTTCAACTACTGGAATTTAGAACTCATTCAGCAATATCTTAGCACGACTAAACTTTGGAGAGGTGACAGCGAACGGCTGTCATTTGTCGGTGCTTTAGTTGCCGTTATTTGTGGTCACATCGCCCTAATTCAGATAAGAAGACGTGGTACGGCCAGGCCAATTCGCATTATGACCTTAGCTGCTTTGCTATGTGCCTATCCGTATTTGATATACTGGTTGCTGATCCTATTGGTATGGTTACGATATGTTTGGTTGATGCGAGGATACCCTGGACCATAAGAGGATGTAGGGCGGGGCAAGCGAAGCAATGGCCCGCCGAAAAATCCCCCGTCGAGCAGGTGAATTATTAGATCTGCCGTACAAATTTCCGTATTATCATGTTTAGAAGAGCTTGAAAATGTCGGACTACCGCAGGTGTTATGAGCCGGGCGGAACATATTTCTTTACGGTAGTTACGCACCAGCGCAGGCCAATTCTCAATAGCGACGTAGCCAGAAAATGTCTTCGTTTAGCAATGGAAAGAGAACGGGCTAAACGAACTTTTGAGATTATTGCTTTTGTATTGCTTCCGGATCATTTGCATACAATCTGGACTTTGCCGATTGGGGACTCCAACTATTCTTTACGTTGGGCAAAGATCAAGGAAGATTTTACACGTGCATACTTAGCGGAAGGCGGCGTGGAAGGGAATTGTTCCCAATCGCGTCAGCAACGGCGGGAACGCGGGATTTGGCAGCAACGCTATTGGGAACACAATTGCCGCGATGAGGATGACTTGAAGCGTTGTGTGGACTACATCCACTGGAATCCGGTCAAGCATAAGCTTGTGTCTTGCGTACGCGACTATCCATGGTCTTCATTTCACAAGTATGTAACGCTTGGAGAATATGAAGTCGATTGGGGCGGTGAGAATCCATGCCCGCGTTTCAGTCCACCTGAATAGCAGCAATGGCGGGCCATCGCTTCGCTCGACCCGCCCTACGAGATACTCCCGCAAGCGGGCGAGGGGAGTTCTTTTTTGAGCTTCTAAAACAACAGGGCGGGCCAACATTACGGTTGACCCGCCCTTCTGCGATGTTACGGAATAAACTGCACAACCCAAACGATTCGTTAACCAATTTCATCGAGTAGCCGTTCGACGGCGGCGCTCAGCTTTTCGTTGGTCTCGTAGGTGCCTTCGGCGATTTGCAGGCGGACGGCCTCGACGCGATCCTCTCGCATCTCGGGCATCTGTTGCACTTGCTCGGCAAACCGGGCCGCTTCGGAAATGTTCACTTCGTCGGCGATTTGCGCGGACTCGGGCCGAGACGTCGGCTGCGCGGCACGGATGTTGTGCGGCGCACCGATCGACTGCGAACCGTGTAACTGACTTGGACCGTAGATATGCATTGCTTCTTCTCCACCAAAGAAAAGTTGTTATTTCAATTTACCGTCGTGAACGGCCATTGACCGTGCGCTGACGCTTTGCGGAACTGTGCCGTTTCTTCTGAAATCCATTCGCCGTTCAAGTGAAAATCGTTTTGACATTCGTGTCATCGGCCGAGTCCTTGCGGTGGAATCAGTCGATTGCTTTCAGCGTAGGCTCGTAGCGAAAACATCTCCTCAAGACATTATAACGTCTGTGCGGGCATGTTTTTTTGCCCAATGATGCGCCGTGGAATCATCGGATGATTTTGGTAAACGTCGCGCCGGTTATAATCGCGCGAGTCTCGCCCGGTGAATCCGACCGCATCGAATGAAACTCCTCCATGAGTTCTACGTGCCGTTACACTGCTAGCGAATATACCTATTATGCATCTTCGCTCGAGAACGGCCAAGCGGAATTTTTTCGCCGGCTTGAGAACTCCTTGGTCCGGCAGGCCGTCTCTTAGCACTACTTTCCTCTACGGATGTCCACCGGCGACGGTTCATTGCGGCCGCCGATTTTTTTCGCGCAGGCAGAGAGTAGCGAGTGTCGGGATTATAGGAAGCCGCCGGAAAATGGGCAAGATCACTTTTCCGTCAGCCATTTGGCCCGGAGCAAATCGCCTAAATAGCCGGGCGAGTCTTCGTTGTTGGCATATTGCAGGGTTGCTTTTTCGGTTTCGCCGGCGGCCTCGAAGGTGCGGGCGAGATTATACCGGGCCCCATTGGTCCAAGGGCCGTTGGGCATGGCCAGCAGGGTTCGCTTGGCAAAATAATCGGTGGCGGCCGTGTAGTTGCCTCGCTGGAAGGCGACAAGGCCCAGCCAGTAGCTCGCATCCTGTTTGCCGCGATGGTAGACCATCTTTTCCAAGGCATGTGCCGAAGAGGCCATGAGTTCTTCGTTCGAGGGCC